>CAYSBM010000070.1:7016-7599 GCA_964429095.1 uncultured Solibacteraceae bacterium
GTCTTATCCGCGACACGGACTACGTGGGCAACGCGGCCCAGATCGGCGACGTGTTTTGCACCTTGACCGGCAACAAGA
This sequence comes from uncultured Solibacteraceae bacterium, assembly GCA_964429095.1. Lineage (GTDB taxonomy): Bacteria > Acidobacteriota > Terriglobia > Bryobacterales > Bryobacteraceae > JAJFUV01. The sequence continues at coordinate 7,095 of CAYSBM010000070.1, forward strand.
ACGTCATCGGCCGCGATCATTTTGAAAAGCTGAAAAACGGCGCCATTCTCGCCAATTCGGGCCATTTTAACGTCGAGATTGACCTGGAGACGTTGGGGCGCATGGCCAGCTCGCGCCGCCAGGTGCGGGAGTTCGTCGAAGAGTACTCCATGCGCGACGGGCGCAAGATTTACGTCCTTGCCGAGGGCCGCCTCATCAACCTGGCGGCCGCCGAAGGCCATCCCGCCTCGGTGATGGATATGAGCTTCGCCAACCAGGCTCTGAGCGTGGAGTACATGATCAAGAACCACGCCTCGCTGGAACGGAAGGTGTACCCGGTCCCCGAAGAGATTGACAAGAACATCGCGCGCATGAAACTGGAGTCCATGGGCGTGAAAATCGACCGCTTGACGCCCGAACAGGAAGCCTACCTGGCAAGCTGGTCGGAAGGCACATAGAATTCCGCGCCGGCAGGCGCGGGCGCAGGAGGCCGGTGAGCCTTTGGCGCGAAAATTCGAAGAGGAAA
>CAYSBM010000070.1:7679-11062 GCA_964429095.1 uncultured Solibacteraceae bacterium
GGCATCGGAAGTGGAAGCTCAAACCGAGAAGGTGGGGGCTTCATTGCAACAGAAGCTGCGCCTGCCCGGTTTCCGCCCGGGTCGCGTCCCCGCCGGCATTATCCGCAACCGGTTCAAAGAGGATATCCGGCAGGATGTGCTGGAGAATCTCGCCCCCCGCTATTTCCGCCAGCGCGCCGAGGCCGAGGGCCTCAACATCGTGGGCGCGCCCACCCTCCGCGACGTCAAGTATGAGCCCGGCCAGCCGCTGGAATTCACGGTGGAGTTCGAGGTGCTGCCGTCTTTCGAACTGAAGGAGTATGAGGGACTTGCCGTCGTGTACCGCGATCCGGAGGTGAGCGAAGAAGAGGTCAGCCAGCGTCTGGAGAGCATCCGCGAGGACAAAGCCGAATACGTCAACGTCGATCCCCGCCCGCTCGAAGCCGGCGATTTCGCCGTGGTCAGCCTGGAAAGCCTGGAGGGGGTCGAAGGCCAGCCAATCAAGAACGACGAGATGATGCTCCACATCGGCGGAGAGGATACGCTGCCCGCCTTCACGGAGAGTCTGACGGGGGCCGCGCCGGGCGACGAACGTGAATTTGAGGTCTCCTACCCCGAAGATTACTCCGAGCGGAGACTGGCAGGGCGGACCGTGCGCTTCCACGCCGTGGTCAAGGGCGTCCGCCGCAAAGAACTCCCCGAGCTGAACGACGAATTCGCCCGCGATCTGGGCGACTACAAGGACCTCGGTGAACTGCGCGAAGCCGTGCGCCAGGTCATGCTCCGCGAAAAAGAGTATGCCGCCCAGCAGGAGGCCAAGAACAAACTGTTGGACACGCTGGTGGACATGCACGATTTCCCTGTGCCTGAAGCGCTCATCGAGCGCCGTATTGAGGACATTGTAGGGCAAAACCTGCGCTCTCTGGCCCTGCGCGGCGTGGATCCCCGGAATATCAAACTGGATTGGGACAAGATTCGTGAATCGCAGCGCGAGAAAGCCATCCGGGACGTCAAAGCGTCGCTTCTGCTGGACCGCATAGCCGACAAGCAGCAGATCGAAGCCACCCGCGATGAGGTGGACCGGGAACTCCAGCGCCTGGCGCGCCAGGAGCGCCAGCCTGTGGCGGCGCTGCGCGCCAAATTCGAGCAAGACGGAACCCTGCGCCGCATCGCTTCGCACATCCGTACTGAAAAGACCCTGAACTACCTGTTCGAGCGCGCCCGCAAAGTGGCGGAATAGTTTCCCATCGGCTGGGCCGTTGCGTTACATTGGAGCGCATGCTGCCCAGAAGAGCACTGCTCCAATCGGCCTTGGGCACGGCCGCCACCGGGTTTCTCGCCCCACACTCCGTGCGGATCGTCCACGACCCGGCCTCGCCTTCCGAGTCCCTGGCCGCCGCCGAACTGGCCCGCTACCTTGAACTCATGACCGGCGTACGACCGCCGCTGGTTGCCGCTTCCGCTCCAGGCACGTCCGGCGGAGGCGCGGTCCACGTAGGCCGCTCGCCGGGCACCCAGCGTTTCATTGCCGCTGGCGCCTTGCCCGACCCAGCAGGCATGAACCCGGAAGCTTACCTGGTGCGCTGGCTGAAGGAGGACGGCGGCGTGCTGGTCCTTCTGGGCGCCACGCCCATCGCCACCTGGTACGCCGTCTACGATTACCTGGAACGCTGCGGCGCCGGCTTTTTCGCCGACGGAGAACAAATACCCCACCTCGACCGGCTTCCGTTCGCCGGCCTTGATGTTTCCACGGCTCCCCGCTTCGCCGAGCGCATGGCCATAAGCCTCACCATCTATTGGTATTCAGCGCCCTGGTGGGATTGGGACGATTGGCGCCGTTACCTCGACTGGCTCCTCAAGAACCGTTACAACATGCTCTCACTGTGGGATACGCCCGCCGAGGATGTTGTCTGGCGCAAGATTTGGAAAGACTTCGGAGTGAATGTGGCCCAAACCAGTTACTCCGGCCCCCCCTTCGGGATGTTTGCCCCTATCAAATACGGTGTCGAACCGCCTCAGCCGCCGGGCTGGGCCCTGTGGCAGCGCGATCTCCATCTCAAGATCCTCGAATACGCCCGCGCGCGGGGCATGAAGACCGTTTCTCCGGCCGTCTCTGGCATCGTCCCGCCGGAATTCAAGAGCGTGTTTCCAAAGGCGCGCACGTTTGAATTGATCTGGCCAGGTCCGGAGCGCTACCGGCAGACCTATCTGCACCCGGCCGATCCTCTCTACCACAAGACCGGCAAGGCCTTCCTGGAGGCCTACAACTCTTTGTACGGCACGGACCACTACTACTGGCTGGAGAATTATCTGGAGTGCGCCATTCAAGGCGACTCCGCTTTGCAAGACGAGGTCCGGCGTGAGATCGCAGGCGCCAATTTTAAGATCGTGAATGAAACCGACCCGCGCGGCATCGGCCTGCTGAGCACCTGGACCTACTCCTGCCAGCCTCGTGAGTGGCCCAGGCAACTGGTGGAAGAGCACTTGGCGCGGGTCCCCAGTAGCCGCGTGCGCATCGTCGACCAGTACGCCGAGAGTCTGCCGCTGTATAAGGAGTGGGATTATTTCCATGGAAGGCCTTGGCATTTCGGCATGGTCTATTCGTTTGCCTCCGACACGCACCTGCACGGCGATGTCAGGCGCTTGGAGGAACAGGTGAAATCCGTAGCGCGCGACCCGCGTGCAGGAAATTGCGTAGGCTACTATCCCAACGAAGAGGCCGTGGGCCACAACCACTTCTATGCGCAATTCCAAGCTAAATTGGGCTGGAACCCCGAGCAGGTGGAACTCGGCAAGTTTGTCAAAGACTATGCTTTGAAACGCTACGGCGCTTCCGGCGCACCCTTGCTCGAGCCGGCGCTGTTCGATCTGGTGGACACGGTCTACGGCCGCGGCCGTTCAGCAAAGCCTCTGTACTGGAGGCGTCCCAGCGCGGAACCGGACGTGCGCAACGGCGTGAACGGGCCCCAGTATTTGGCCCGGTTGCGGCAGGCTGTCGAGCGGTATCAGCGAGCCGGCGGCGTGCTGTCGGCGAATTCTCTGTACTTGCACGACCTCAACGACGTGACGCGGCAGTATCTGGCAGAGTTGTACAACGTCCATATGCTGAAGCTGAATGCGGCTTTCTCGCGTTACGACAGAGCGGGCGTCGAGCGGCAGGCCGCATTTCTGGAAACCCTGCTGGACAGCATCGAAGAACTGCTCAGCCACGACGACGCTTACTGGCTCAGCCGTTCTATTCGTAAGGCCCGCCGCCTGCCCGGCGCCGCGCCGGACTTTGACCGCCGGGCGCGCGATATTCTCACGCTATGGGCGGGCGTCATCCGTGATTACGCCTGCCGGGACAACTACGAGCTGGTCAAGACCTACTACCGCCCCCGGGTGCGCCGCTTTCTTGAGGAAAT
>CAYSBM010000071.1:0-8498 GCA_964429095.1 uncultured Solibacteraceae bacterium
GGCGAAGTGATCCACCGCCCGATGTGCACCCCAATGGCGGCGATCTTGGTCCCGTCCACCCACACGCCGGGGCACTTGTCCACGCGGCCGGCCGTAATGCCGAACTCCGCCAAAGCGCCGATGAGCACCTGTTCAATCGCGCGAACGTAGGCCACCACGTCCCGCTTCCCAGCCCGCAGATCGAAGCTCGGGTAACCCACAATCTGGCCCGGGCCGTGATAGGTGATGTCTCCCCCGCGATCGGTATGCTCGAAGTCGACTCCCGCGCGCCGCAGCACGTCCTCACCGGCCAGCAGGTTGGCAAGATGCCCGTTGCGCCCCAGCGTGATCACATGCGGGTGTTCCACCAGCAGAAACTGGTCCGGAATCTCACCCGCCTTGCGCCGCTCAACCAGCCGCCGCTGCAAATCGAAAGCCGGCCGGTATCTCATCCGGCCGAGTTCTCTGATCTGGCACTTACGCATTGATGGCCTGGCCGTAGACGGCGTGGAAAGCCTCGCCGAGGGCTTCGTAGAGCGTGGGATGGGCGTGGATTGTATGGCGCATGGTGTCCACGGTGGCTTCCGCCTCCATGGCGGCCGTGGCTTCGCCGATCAACTCATAGGCATGCGGGCCAATGATGTGCACGCCCAGAATTTCACCATAGGTTTCCTCAGCCACTACTTTTACAAACCCGTCGTGCTGGCCCAGAATGCTGGCCTTCGAGTTGGCGGCGAAGGGGAACTTGCCGGTCTTCACGCGGTATCCGCGGGAGCGCGCTTCGGCCTCGGTCAAACCCACGCTGCCGATGCCAGGTTCCGTGTAGGTGGCGCCCGGAATGCGGTCCTTGTTAACCGGGCGGACGGGCTGGCCCGCGATGTGCGCCACCGCCACCAGGCCTTCGGCCGCGGCGACGTGAGCCAACTGCGGGGTACCGGCCACGATGTCGCCTATGGCGTAGATGCCGGGTTCGGCCGTGCGCTGGTAGGCGTCCACACGGACAAATCCGCGGTCCAATTCGACGCGGGTGGTCTCCAGGCCGATGCCCTCAGTATTAGGCTTGCGGCCCACCGCCACCAGGAGCTTCTCGAATTCGAACGAGGCTTTCTTGCCTCCCGCCAGTGTGACGCCGCAGGCCACACCCCCGTCTTTCACCTGGATCTCCTCGACCCTTGCTCCGGTCTCGATGCGGATGCCCTTTTTGCGGAAAACGCGTTCGAGTTCTTTGGAAATTTCCTCGTCCTCTATGGGTACAGCGCGCGGCAACATCTCGAAGACCACCACTTTCGCGCCGAAACGGTGGAAGATGCTGGCGAACTCGACGCCCACGGCGCCCGCCCCCACAATACCCAGAGTCTTCGGAATGGCGGTCGCGGCCAGCATTTCGATGTTGGTCAGGATGCGCTCGCCATCGGCTTCGAGCCCCGGCAACATGCGTGCACTGGATCCGGTGGCCAGGATGATGTTGCTGGCTTCGACGGTTTGCACGCCGGTTTCCGTGCGGATTTCCACCTTGCCCGGTCCCCGCAGCACCGCATAACCCCTGAGGACATCGACTTTGTTCTTTTTCATAAGGAACTCGATGCCCTTGGCGTGCTTGGCTACGATCCGGTCCTTGCGGGCAATCACCTGCGAGTAATCGAGTTCCGGATCCTTACAGCGGATTCCTTGTTCGGCGGGATTCTTAAAATATTCCCAGACTTCGGCCGTGTGCAGCAGCGCCTTTGTCGGCACGCACCCCACCAGCAGACAGGTTCCGCCCAGCCTGGCGTCTTTTTCGACCAGGAGCGTACGGAGACCGTACTGGCCGGCGCGCACCGCCGCTGAATATCCCCCCGGACCGCTTCCGACGACCACCAGATCGTAAGACAGTATCCTCATCTTAACATCCGTGAAATGCGGCCAATAATAGAATGAGCTTATGAGAGGCCTCGCCCGGCTGCTGCTGTTGATTGTTCCGCTGCTTGTGGCGCAAAGCACCCCCAAGCGCAAGAGCGTTCCAAAGAAGCCGGCCGCCGCGGCTCCTTCTCCGCAATCCAGAAGCTGGCCCATTGAATCGCTCCGCGTGGAAGGCAACCGCGTGGTGAGCGAACAGCGGATCCTGGCGGCCGCAGGTCTCAAGGCCGGCCAAATGGCCGGCAAAGCGGAGTTTGAGGCCGCGCGGCAACGCATCGCGGCTACTGGCGTTTTCGCCAGCGTGGGCTATCACTTCGAGCCGGCGCCCGATGGCAAGCGCATACGGGCTACCTTCGAGGTCACCGAGGCGGCGCAGATCCTGCCATACGGGTTCCGCGACCTACCCGCCACCGATGCTGAACTTCGCGCCCTGGTGGCGCGGGAAAACCCGCTGCTGGACAACCTGATCCCGGCCACGGACCTGGCCATCGGACGTGCGGTGAAGGCCATTACAGCCTTGGTTTCCGCGCGGGGCTTCAAAGATGAGGTCGTGGGCCGCATACGGCCGCAGGGAGACTCGCTGGCGGTGGTGTTTGGCCCTGCCACACCTGCGCCCACCATTGCGGAAGTGCGTTTCACGGGGAACCAGGTGGTCCCGCTCAGCACTCTGCAAAATACCGCGGCCGGCGTGGCCAGCGGCGTGACTTACGATGAGCCGTACTTCCGGCAATTGTTGGATACAAGCATCCGCCCGCTGTATGAAGCCCGCGGCCGCATCCGGGTGGAATTTCCGCAAATCACCACGGCGCCGGCTACGGATGTTCGCGGGGTAATCGTGAACGTAGAGGTGCGCGAGGGGCCCGCCTACAAGCTGGGAGAAGTGACGCTGACAGGCATTGGCGGCGACCTGGGACCGCTCTATCGCGCTGCGAATTTCAAATCCGGCGAGCTGGTCAACATGGAGGACGTGAACCTGGGCATCGAGCGGATCCTGAAACGGTTGCGCCACAACGGTTATATGAAAGCTGCGGCGCGGACCGAACGCAAGGTCAACGATGAGAAGAAAGTGGTGGATCTGACCGTACATTTCGAGCCGGGCGAGCGCTATACGTTCGGCAAGCTGGCTATCGAAGGCTTGGACCTGATTGCCGAAGCCGCGGTCAAAAGACTCTGGGCGCTCAAAGAAGGGCAGCCATTCGACGCCGAGTACCCGGATTATTTCCTTTCCCGCCTGCGCGAAGACGGCGTTTTCGAAAATTTGGCCAAGACCCGCTCAGCGGTCAAGGTGAATGAAGCGGAACGCACTGTCGACGTCACGCTGTTCTTCCAGGGGGGCAAGTAGATATGCATACGAGAAGGTCCTTGCTCGCCCTGCTGGCCGCCCAAGGCGCGGCGCGAGCCCGCAAGCCGCACTACGCGAAAACCATCGTGTACCGGGCGGGCGAGGAAGGATACCATACATACCGAATTCCCGCGCTCATCGAGACGCGCAAAGGGACGCTGTTGGCCTTCTGCGAAGGTCGGCGGAATTCCCGAAGCGACACCGGCGATATCGACATTCTCCTGCGCCGCAGCCGGGACCGCGGCCGCACATGGTCGCCGGCAGCCGTCATCGCCGACCACGGTCCGGATACCATCGGCAACCCCTGTCCGGTTGTGGAACGCTCAACCGGACGCATCCTTCTTTTGCTGACGGGCAACCCGGGCCACATGGCGGAGGGCCAGATCCTGGCAGGCGAAAGCGGCGGCACACGCACGGTATGGCTGGCCTCGAGCCGCGATGACGGCCTGTCTTGGTCACGGCCCCGCGAAATCACCGCCCAGGCCAAGCTTCCCGGCTGGAGTTGGTACGCAACCGGACCCGGCAACGGAATTCAACTCGGCAGCGGGCGCCTTGTCGTTCCTTGCGATCATGCCGTCCTGGCCACGCGAACCCATCATTCGCACGTGATTTACAGCGACGACCGGGGGGAAAGCTGGCGCATCGGCGGCTCCACCGGCCCGGGAACCAACGAGTGCGCCGTAGTGGAACTTCCCGGTGGAGAGCTGATCTTAAGTATGCGCGGCGTGGGAATCGGCAACCGGCGCGCGGTTTCCCGCAGCGCTGACGGCGGGCTAAGCTGGACGCCGTATGTGCTGGATGAAACGCTGATCGAACCACAATGCCAGGCTTCTCTGGTGGTATACCCCAAGCGCCCCGGCTGGCTGCTGTTTTCCAACCCCGCTTCGCTCACACGCCAGCGCCTCACTGTCCGGCTCAGCCGCAACGGCGGCCGCAACTGGCATCTCGCGCGCCAGGTGCATGAGGGCCCGGCCGCTTACTCTTCTCTTGCCGCCCTGCAAGACGGCTCGGTGGGGATGCTTTACGAAGCGGGCGAACAGAGCCCCTACGAGACCATTTCCTACGCTCGCTTCGGGCTCGAGTGGCTGGAGCAAGGCCGGCGCTGAGGCACGCCGCAGAGAGCCGCCATGTTATGTTGAAAAGACGTGGCGTCGCCTTTAAACATACACCTGGAGCAATACGACGGCCCCCTGGATCTGCTGCTGGACCTGATCCGCAAGCAGGAGATCAACATCTACGATATTCCCATCGCCCGCATCACCACACAATACCTCGAATACATGCAGCGGGCCATGGAGTTGGACATCGAACTGGGCGCCGAGTTCATTCTCATGGCCGCCACGCTGATTCACATCAAGAGCCGCATGTTGTTGCCGCGCGATCCGGCTCTGGAGGAAATGGCCCCCGAGGAAGATCCGCGCACGGAACTGGTGGAGCGGTTGCTTGAGCACGAGCGCTTCAAGAACGCCGCTGAAATGCTCTACCAGAAGCGGCAGATCGAAGAGGCGGTCTGGTCTAATCCCCAGATCGAACGGTTCCTGAGCGAGGACGAGACGCCCGGCTTGGCCGTCACGCTGCACGATCTGATACGCACGTTTCAGGAAGTGCTGGAGCGCACGCGCAGCCGTCCCGTCTATGAGGTCGGCAAAGAAGACGTCAGCGTTCCGGATATGATCGAGTACCTGAAGTCGGTGCTCCTGGCCAGGCCCGCAAGCGAAGCCCTGCGCGTGGTGGAACTGTTCGAACGCCAGCCCAGCCGTCGCGCCATGATCTGCCTGTTTCTGGCTATTCTGGAATTGGCCAGAGCGCAGGCCATCGTGGTGATGCAGCGCGATCTTTTCGGCGACATCGTGATGAAGCGGCACAAGAACTTCGAAGCGGCGATCGCCAACGGCGAAGCCCTTTCAGCCCTGGAGAAGGACTACAACTGACCGGATGCAACCTAGTGATACTCCTACGGCGCCAGTCTCTGGCCAAGTTCACGAGGAGCTGACGCCGGAACAACTGAATCTCGAAGCCGAGCAGCCTGCCGGACAACCGGACGAGGAGAGGCTGCTGGCTATCCTCGAGGCGATTGTGTACGTCACCGACGAACCGCTGTCGGCGGCGCAAATCGCCGCGGCGCTGGGTGAGCCCGCCGCGCGCGTCGAGGCGCTGTTGGAGCGGCTTGTCGCCGAATATAACAAGCCCTCTCATGGCGTGACCATCCGCGAGCTGGCCGGCGGATACAAGATGACGACCAAAGCCGAGCACCACGAGGCCGTGCGCGCGTTTGTCAAGAACTTGAAACCGCCGCTCAAGCTTTCGCTGGCCGCCCTGGAAACGCTGGCTGTGATCGCTTACAAGCAGCCCATCACCGCGCCGGAGGTGATGGAGATCCGCGGCGTGCAAGGCGCCGGCGTGCTCAAGACGCTGTTGGACCGCAAGCTTATTACGGCGGCCGGCCGAAAGAACGTCATCGGACGGCCTATCTTGTACAAGACGACTAAGGAATTCCTGATTCAATTCGGGTTGAAGGATTTGAGTGAACTCCCCACGCTCAAGGAGTTTGAGGATCTGCGGCGGCTGGCGTTGAGCGATGCTGAAACGCCGCTGGAAATGGAACAGGCTGGCCGCGAAGCGGGCGCCTCCGCAACGCCGCCTTCCGACGGTGGGCAGACCGGCTCCGGCGCCGAGCCACAACCGGCCGCGCCGGGAGAACCGGCCAGCGAGTAATGGCCTTGGAGCGGTTGCAAAAGATCCTCGCGCAAGCCGGCGTCGCCAGCCGTCGCAAAGCCGAACAGTATATTCTGGAGGGCCGGGTGACGGTGAACGGCGAAATCGTCACCACGCTGGGCGCTAAAGCCGACCCCGAACGCGACCACATTAAGGTGGATGGCAAACTGCTTCACAAGCCGAAGCAGTTGGTTTATCTCGCTCTGAACAAGCCCAACCATTGCGTTACAACGGTCGAGGATCCCCAGGGAAGGCCAACGGTGATGGATCTGGTGCGAGGCGTCCGCGAGCGCGTTTACCCGGTCGGGCGCCTGGACTATCACAGCGAAGGGCTGCTGCTTTTGACCAACGACGGCGAATTCGCCCACCGCATCACCTCCGCCGCTTACCACATCCCCAAGACCTACCTGGTGAAGGTGAACGGGCGCCTGAGCCCCGAGCAGGAAGAACAGTTCCGCCAGGGTATTCCTTTACATGGCCGCCGCACGGCGCCGGCGGGGTTGAAGATGATCAAAGAGGGTGCTAACCCTTGGTATGAAGTGCGGTTAATCGAAGGGCGGCAAAACCAGATCCGTATCATGTTCAAGCACTTCGGCCGGCTGGTGGAAAAGCTCAAGCGGGTGAAGATTGGTTTTCTGGAACTGGGCGAGCGCGCCCCCGGCCGGCTGCGGCGCCTGACGCCTGATGAAGTGGCGCGCTTCCGCAAGATTTTGAAAATGGACTGAAACGCATGCCGGTCATCACCGAACTCCTGCGCAACGCCCGCACCATCGCGGTGGTGGGTTTGTCGAGCAAGAAATCGCGCCCCAGCCACGGTGTCACCGACTATATGAAACACGCCGGTTACCGCATCATCCCGGTGAATCCCAACGAAACCGAAGTGCTGGGGGAGAAAGCTTATCCGGATCTGGATTCGGTGCCGGAGAAAATCGACATCGTGAACGTATTCCGCCGTTCGGAATTCGTCTCCGATATCGTGGATGCCGCCATCCGCATTGGGGCGCGGGCTGTCTGGATGCAGGAAGGCGTGGTGGACCAGCAAGCCGCCGAGCGGGCGCGCAAAGCCGGTCTGGTGGTTGTCATGGACCGCTGCATTCTCAAAGAGCACCGCAAACGGTTCCGTCAACCTGCGGCGGGCGCCTGACGGCCGGTTCCGTACGCAGCCGTGCGGCGCGGCCGCAATCTTGTCTCAAGGCCGCAAGAACTCGTCCGTCCCGGATTCCGTCGAAGGGCTCTAAACTTGTGCCCGCGCAGGGCCGATAAGGGATGGAAAGAGATTGTGCCCATGGGTATCCAACGCGAACTGGTGAGCCTGAACCTAGCCTTGGCGCTGGAAAGGCTGGAAGGCGACGAGGGTTTGCTGGCCGAGATCGCAGCCCTGTTCTTGAGCGATTATCACAATCTGCTGGACGATGTGCGGAGTGCGATTGCGCGCCAGGATCCTCAGGCTCTGCACCGTGCCGCCCACGCATTGAAAGGCTCGGTGGCAAACTTCTGCGCCCAGCAGGTCTTCGAGAGCGCTTACCGGCTCGAGCGCATGGGCCGGGAGGGCAACCTGGACAGCGCCGGGCAGGCGCTGGCCGATCTCGAACACCAGTTACAGCGCCTGGAACCGGAACTGGCCTTCCTCGCCACCGGCGGCCTAGCCCACTCCTAGCACGCCGGCTGAACGCCTCTTGGTCGGCCAAATATCTTTTTCTTATAACGTTTTGGCTCAGGATGTTATGCTGATATCACCGCCCTTCGGGCGAGGTTGGTATGCCACGCTCGCTTGCTTTCGTTTTCCTGCTGCCCTGCCTGGCGGGGGCTCAACTGAGCCAAATCCCCGAGAAACTGGGACGCTTGGGCAAGCTGATGCCTGTCACCGAAATCTCCATACGGACCGATCCGGCTGACCGCCGCGTGCGCCCTTTCGAAACTGTCTCCATTCAGGTTCTCGCTTACGGCAAAGACGGTGACAAGAAGGTAAGGCTGGGGCGCAGCGTCTCGGAAATCCGAGTGAAGCAACCCGGCGGTGGATGGCTCTCCAAGCCCTTCGCTTTTCAGGGCAAAGAGGACGAAAAGTTTTTCGATGAGAGCAAGTCCGCAGCGTGGAACATATTCCGAGGCGCGGCGGGCGAATTCATCATCAAGGATACGGTCCTGTACACGGCGCCAGACAAGACGGGCAAGTACCAGGTCGAAGCGGAACTGGAAGGCAAGCGGGCGGTGGTCGAGATCGAGGTAACCGACGGCGCCCCATCGCAAAAGAAAGCCGAAACCGTGTCTTTTCCGCCGGAAGCGCCCCGGCCGGACCCGTACCGGGCCTTGGCGGAACATTACGCGCCATTTTTGGCGCAGGAAACATGGTTTACACCGAAAGCCGATATCCCAGTCCGGTTCAATTTTGACGGCGACTGGCGGGGCGATAACAACTGGGATGCGCTGGAGACCGGCAGTAGCCAGGCTTACGTCCACTACGCGGCCATGGAAACCCAAACCCACTGGTTTCTCATCTACACCGTCTTTCACCCGCGCGATTACTCGGACCCCTGTGTCGTGGGAACCTGCCATGAAAACGAAAACG
>CAYSBM010000071.1:8508-10984 GCA_964429095.1 uncultured Solibacteraceae bacterium
CTCGCCGTTCGGCCGGTTGCAGGTCATGGAGCCGCTGGCGCACGACAACGTGTATTCGTTTACGGCCGATCCGGCAATCCGCAACGGCGTGCACGACATCGACGGCGGGATTGAATTCTATGAGGGGACTCACCCTGCGGTGTTCATCGAATCCGGGGGACACGGCATTTACGGCACGCTGGCGGCGGCCTCCAGGTTTACGCTCGCGCGAGGGGAATTTCAGGCCGGCACGGGCATTACCTTCATTTACAAGGGCATTGCTGAGCGGCCCAAGCACGCCAATGACCGGTTGGTGGGCTACAACTTGCTCCCGATCTACGACGAATGGTGGCTCAAGGCTGAACAAGGCAAGTGGAATGAGCGGACCTTTGACGACTATTTCCGTTACCGGCCCTTCGGGGACCGTCCTTCGGTTCCCTACCCTATCGGTGGAGCATTCCTCGGCCGTAAGGAAGCTTCAAACAAAGCTAAGCCCTTCTGGGGCTGGCACGACACGTTGACGCTGAAACGGAAGATTTTGGAGGTAGGCCAATGGGGGCTGGACCCGGCTTATGCCGTGTGCCGCGATCTGAATTTCCCCAGCGGGCGGCCGTTTTCGATTGACTACACCTATAATCCGTACCTGGGCATCGGCCAGCCGCCGCCAATGCCGCCGCATCCGAGCGAAGCGCAAAGCTCGCCAGGGATGGCCACAAGCCAAGCAGGGCAAGTGGAGATCGAAGCTCTCATAGATGGTGAGGTGGAACTCTATCTGGCGGGGAACAGTGGCCGGTGGGAGGTGCTGTCAGGCCAGCCGGTGAGCCGCCAGGCGGCCAATTTCACTGCCCCCCTGCCTTCGGAGCCGGTCGACAACTGGAAAGTGACGAAACTGGCGGGCCGCGGCAAGGTCGAGCTGATCGAAAAACCCGAAGCCGGCAATCAATATACGGCTGTCATCCGGATCGAAGACCCGCAGCGTGGCGCGGATCTCTACCGTATCCGCCTGCAATGGGGGAAATAAACGGGGCGCATGGCGCGCCCGGAGAGACTCGAACTCCCGACCTACTGGTTCGAAGGTAGAACTTTTCAATCACTTGCGGACAGTGGCACTGAAAACAAAGGGCTTCCGGTCTGGCTCGATGGACCAAACCCGGACCAAAACCGCCAGGTTTCGAGCTTTGGACCAAGCTTGGACCAAGCCCGGACCAAAGGATTGTGAGCCACAACTCAGGCATCTCACATGCCTCGCGCGCGATCATACGAAGCCTACTCCGCGGGTTCGTAGCACGACGACATTCGATCGCCCTATATAAGGGTCCCCGAAGCGCCCCATCCCCACCAGATGTGAACCCCCGCACCCCAGGGCCGCTGTGGTCAGGCCTTCGTAGCTTCCATCGCAGCGCGTGCCAGAGACTCAATCTTTATCCTGAGCGATCCACCGTTTCGCTGCCGTGTGCTTCGGCTTCGTCTGATCGTGCTCGTAGCCCTTGATCTCCAGCACCACCGTCAAGCCATTCGCGAGGCGCACAAGGCAGTCGGGCTCGTAGGCGTGGTCAATGCCCATGTACTCGTACGGGATCGTCAGGCCCAACAAGTCGTTCCCGGTGGCTTCGACCCTCGCATCGGCTCTTGACGTCATCCTTTCAGCTTGATATAGCTTATGACTTATCATCCACTATGAATTGGCTTTGCCGGGACCGGCGACCAGGAGGCGCTTTGTGAGCAAACACGGCGGGACGGCCCAACTGGTCAGAGAGCTACGGAAGCTCCTGGGGCTCACGCAGGAGAAGATGGCGGCGCGCCTCGGGGTGACGTTCCCGACGATCAACCGTTGGGAGAACGGCCGCGCGAAACCATCGCCCCTCGCAATCAAACAGATCGAGGATTTGCTCGCCGGTCTCGGCGACAACGGCCAGGACCTGCGAGCCAAGTACTTCACCAAGGAAGGAATGTGACATGGCGGATCAATCGAACGGCGCAAATCTGGGATTCGAAAACGCCCTTTGGCGCGCCGCGGACGCGCTCCGCTCCAACATGGACGCCGCCGAGTACAAGCACGTGGTGCTCGGCCTGATCTTCCTGAAGTACATCTCCGATGCCTTTGAAGAACACCACGCGACCCTGGAGGCTGACCGCGCCAAGGGCGCCGACCCGGAGGATCCCGACGAGTACCGCGCCGTCAATATCTTCTGGGTTCCGAAGGAGGCCCGCTGGTCCCACCTAAAGGCCAACGCCAAGCAGCCCACCATCGGAAAGATCGTGGACGACGCCATGCTCGCCATCGAGCGTGACAACCCATCGCTCAAAGGCGTGCTGCCGAAAGATTACGCTCATCCGCGCCTGGACAAGCAGCGCCTCGGGCAGTTGATCGACCTGATCGGCAATATCGGCCTGGGCGAGAAGGAACACCGCACCAAGGATATTCTGGGCCGCGTCTACGAGTACTTCCTCTCGCAGTTCGCCGGCGCCGAGGGCAAGAAAGGCGGCCAGTTTTACA
>CAYSBM010000072.1:0-10856 GCA_964429095.1 uncultured Solibacteraceae bacterium
CCAGCGGCGGTCCGTTCTTTACGCCCTCCGATGACGCCGGATTCCTCGTCTGGTTACGCCAACTGCTGCTGCGCGAACAGGGCGGGGCGTTGTGGATCGCCAGCGGCGCCCCCCGGCGGTGGTTCCGACACGGGGAACGCATCGAGGTATGCGGCGCGGCAACATATTTCGGCCAAGTCAATTTTGAAATCCGTTCCCGAGCCTTTGACGGCGTCATCGAGGCCCACATCGAGTTGCCGCAGCCGTTCCGCGGTCAACAGGTGCTGCTGCGCGTGGCCATCATGATTCCTCGCAGGTGACCGGCGCGGGGCGCAGCCGCCGCGAAGGCGGCCGACTGCCGTCAAGGCGCCGTGGTAGAGATTGTGCGGGAGAACCGGACGGCGGTGACGGATTTCGGAGCCGCCGAGCTGGCCCGGGCGCTGGAGGCAGCCGGCTGCCGCCTGGCGCCCTCGGCCGAGCGTGTGCGCCTGACGCTATCCGGTTCTTTGGGGCCGGAAGCATTTCGTCTGCGCAGAGCGGGTGGCGAGCTCGTTGTGGAAGGCGGAGACGAGCGCGGCTTGATGTACGGGGCTATCGACCTGGACTAGCAAGTCCTCATCCGCCGAAGCCTGGATGGCGTTCCCAACCGGCAGCGCCGGCCGTATCTTCGGGTGCGCGCCTTGAAGTTTAATATCCCACTTCCAGGCGCCGGCTATGTCTCCGAGGAGGATCTGGCCAATAACGCCTGGTTCTGGAATTTCGATTTCTGGACCCGCTTTTTGGATATGGCCGCCCGCAACCGCTACAACGCCATCACCTTCTGGAGCGCGCATCCGTTCGACCGCATGGTGCGGATCGCCAAATACCCGGAAGCCACCGCGCTCAGCCGGGAAGAACTGGACAGGAACATCGCCTTCTTCCGCCGGTTGTTTCAAATGGCGGCGGACCGCGGCCTGGCCACCTATCTGGTGACTTGGAACATTCACGTACCGCGCAGCTTCGCCAGACGGCACGGCATTGAGGAAGCGGGCCAGGATTCCCCTTTGGTCCGCGACTACATGCGCGAAGCGGTTCGTGCTCTGATGGAGACCTACCCGATGCTCACGGGTCTTGGCACCACTCCCGGCGAACGGATGGCTGGCATGAGCGTTCCACAGGTGATGGACTGGATCGCCGATACCTATTTTCGAGCCTTGCGTGCGCTGCCCCGGCGGGTGCCTTTCATCTTGCGGAGTTGGTACGCCGAACCCGAGGCATTGCAGCGGATGCTCGAGCGCGAGAAATATCCCGGCGAGATTCTTTTGGACCTGAAGTTCAATGGCGAACATATGTATTCCTCGCCCCGCCCGCACGTGCAGGATGGGCGCTGGCAGGCTCTGGCCGGCTCGAACTATCGCATCTTGTGGCATTTGC
Organism: uncultured Solibacteraceae bacterium; assembly: GCA_964429095.1. Taxonomy (GTDB): domain Bacteria; phylum Acidobacteriota; class Terriglobia; order Bryobacterales; family Bryobacteraceae; genus JAJFUV01. The sequence goes on from CAYSBM010000072.1 coordinate 1,393, forward strand.
GCAACGACTGCATCTTCCTGCTGCGTTGGGGCCATCCTTCCTTTGTGGCGGAGACAATCGCCAATGTTGCCCGGGATCGGGCGGCGGGTTTCTTAGAAGGATCGGAGCTGGATGTGCCCGGCTACGACCGCACGGTGCACCCGCAAGCTCCCCGCGCATGGACCTACAAGTTTGAGAAGCACTGGTTCCGCTATCTCTTGTGGGGCCGCCTGGGATACTGGCCCGAGGAGCCCGGCACGCTGTGGCGAGATCTTTTTGAGGTCCGCTTCGGCCCGGAAGGCCCGGCGCTGTTTGACGCTCTTAATGCGGCCAGCGCTGCCGTGCCTCTGGTGACCTCCTTCCATTGGAACTATATGAACGGCGACTGGTATCCGGAAGGATCGATTGGCAGTTGGAACACATCTCAGGAATTGCCCCGGCCCAACTACCGCCGCGCCACGATGTATCACGACGCTCTGGCCTGGATGTTCAACAGCACCATCGACGAAAGTCTCACCAGTGTGGTGGATTTTGTGCTGGCCGGCGCACGCCCAGGTTCGCTCACGCCTCTCGAGGTCGCCGCCAGACTGGAATCCGGAGCTCGGGCGGCGCTCCGGGCGCTCAGTTCGGCTCGGGCCCGGCCCGCGCGCGAGGCAGTGGAGTTCTCTTCAACCATCCGGGAAATTGAAGCTTCAGCGCACCTGGGGCTTTACTATGCCGCCAAGATCCGCGGCGTGACGGCGCTCGCTAGGGTGTTCTTGTTGGGCCAGGAAGGCCAGCGGCGGGAAGCCGTGAGGTGTTTTGAGAACGCCGCCGGCCACTGGCGCAAGCTGGCGGCCATCACCGGCGGCCTTTTCGTTCCGCGGGAAATCTGGCTGTTCGGGCCCTTTGACTGGCGGCGCTACACCGCCGACGTAGAGCGCGAGGTGAGTATGGCGAAGACACTTGTGCCTCTGCCGGCCTGGCAGATGGACTGGCAAGGGCCCCGCGGACGCGTCCGCGCCCGCCTCTTGCCCTGCTTTGCGCAACAAGGCATGCAGCCATGGCTGCGTTATGCGGCTGAGCTGGACCCCCGTGCGCGGGTGCCACTGGCCCGCTTGGGCGGCGATGTGGCCCTCAGCGATTTGCGCGCTCCGGTGGGACGCAAAATTCACATCGAAATCAGCGGCAAGCCGGTGGAAGTGCTCTTCAATGGCTCTCCAGTGGGGGCCTTTGCGCCAGGACGCTACCAGATGGTGAGCCGTGGCTCCAACCGCATCCTGCTGCGCTTTCCGCCGGCAACTGACTATTTCACCTTCCGCTACGAGATAGAACCCGCAGGTGTTGTAGTGCGCGATGCCGTGCCACCTGACCATATTACGGTCCCCATGCGTATCGAAAACGGCTATGTCGAGATGAGCGCTGCTGTCGAGCAGCGCGGCCAATCCATTACCGGCGAGCGTGACTTCATACAGCAGCTTCGCAGCGCCACTTATCGCATCCATGTCCCTGAGGACGGCGAATACGAGTTGTGGGCGCTGGCCTGGTGGCCGGCGTCCGGCAGCGGTTTCGGGCTGCTGGTGGACGAGATGAATATGTACTGGCCTGTGCTGCGTCCACCGGCAGACGCCCCGCTCCGGCAATGGGTGGCGGCCAAAGCCGAACCCAAGCTGGCCTTGGGGCGCGGCGAGCACACCGTGCGCTTTTTCGGACGGCAGGCCGGAGTCCGGGTAAAGCGGTTCGTTCTCGTCCCCTGCAATCGCGCATCCTGCGCTCTGCCCGTCAATGCGCCGGCCGGCAAGTGCTCTGACAGAGTCAGCCAGATCACTGAAGTCTTGCTGGGACCTGCCTCACGTTGATGGCCTGGCTGGGCTAGGACTACGTTGTTTGTCTGCTGAAGATCCCCCCGCCACGCCGGCATAGACAAGGCAGCGGGGCTGCGCGCCGGCCTGAAGCCTCTGGCATAGGAGGCTTCCGGCTAATGATATAGTTGCGCCTATGAAGATGGAACCGACAAGGCGCGGCTGGATGGCCATGCAGGCAGCCTCCGCCTGGGACTTTGTGGTCAACGTACGGGACCACGGTGCGGCCGGGGATGGTAACCGTCTGGAATCCGAGGCTATCCAGCGCGCCATCGATGTGGCGGTGCGGCAGGGAGGAGGCACGGTGTACATTCCGCCGGGACGGTACCGCTGCGGAACCTTGCGCCTCGGGAGCAACTTGACGCTGTGGATCGATGCAGGCGCGGAATTGCGCATGAGCGAACGCGCAGAGGATTTCGATTCGCCGGAGACCCTCCCATATCCGCCCCACGCCGACCAGGCGACTTCGCGCTTCCGCCACGCGTTGCTCTATGGCGAAGGGCTCGACCATGTCACCATCCGCGGCGAAGGGCGCATCGACTGCGGCCCCAGACGCAGACAAGGGCCGAAGCCGATTTCTTTGAAGCGGTGCCGGGATGTCACGATTCAGGGCATCAGTTTGGAAAATGCCTCCAGCTACAACATCAGCATGCTGGGCTGTGACAGGGTGGTAATCGACGGGGTCACCATTCGCAACGGCTACTCGGACGGCATCGATCCGGACTGCTGCCGGTCGGTGCGCATTGCCAACTGTTTCGTGGAATCGGTTGACGACGCGATCGTATTGAAGGCCAGCCCGGCTTTGGGGGAACGCGCGCACACCGAGCATGTGACGGTCACCAATTGCGTGTTGCGCACGGCCAGCATCCACCTCAAGTGCGGCACCGAGAGCCTGGGCGACTTTCGCAACATCACGTTCTCCAATTGCACACTGATCGGCGGCATGGGGGGGCGGCACGGCAATCCGGGAATCGCGCTCTACACAGTGGATGGCGGTACGCTGCAAGCCGTGGCCGTGTCGAATATCACGATGCAGAATGTCGGCGTTCCGCTGGCGCTGCGGTTAGGCGCGCGCGGCCGTGGGCAGGTGCGGCCGGCTCCCGGGCGGCTTGAGGACATTCTGTTTTCGAATATTGTTGCCGTGGGGGCGAAGCACACCAGTCTGTTCTGCGGCATCCCGGGAGCGGCTATCCGGAATGTGCGGGCCGAAGGCATCCGTATCCAGGCCGCGCGGGCGGCGGCGGGACCAGCGAACTTGGATGACGTCCCGGAAAAGGCCGGGGACTATCCCGATCCAACCATGTTCGGAGAATTGCCGGCATTCGGCATGTATCTGCGGCATGCGATGGGGGTCACCCTGCGAGACCTGCATCTGGAAGGCGCCGAAGGGGATCTACGTCCGGCGCTGGTGGCCGATGATGTCGAGGAGTTGAGGCTGTTGGCCCCGCGCCTGGCGTCATTAGTCTTGCATAACGCGCGGCGTGCAGAGGTGCTCGATTTCAGCCGCCGGACGCGGTTGCGGATTACCGGGAAGAACACACGCGAGGTGGTGCTGCGTGTGGCGGGGGCTGAACAGCCGGAAAAATATTTGGACAGGGGACCAGAGGTGGACGCCGGCGCCGTGGTTGGGCTTCCTTGAGAAGCGGCAAACGGTGTGACGCCGAATGCAAGCCGGTTCCCGAGTTCACTGGCAAGATCTCTTAGTCCGGCTGGGCTGAAGGCTGCGGTTGCGCCGCGCGCCACAGGTAAGCCAGTCCGCTCCAGATGGTCATGGCCAGGGTGAGCCAGAAGACCACCTCCAACACCGGGCGCAGCCCCAAATTGGGGCGTATACGGTGCGCCATGGCGGCTACCGCAGCTAAAATCTGTAGCAGCGTACTGAGCTTACCCCACACTGAAGGCGAAAAGCCGCGCCGTCCGGCGGTGGCCATAAGCAGCATCGCTCCTACCAGGATCGCCAGGTCGCGCGAAAAGACGGCCACTACCAGCCACCACGGCACCGCCATTTGGAGGCCGAGGGTGATGTAGACCGCTCCCAGGAGCAGCTTGTCGGCAATGGGATCCAGATAAGCACCGGCGCGTGAAGACCAGCCGAAGGCCCGGGCCACCGAACCATCCAGCGCGTCGCTGATTCCGGCCACCGCAAACAGAATCAAGGCTCGCAAAAAGTGCCCCGTGGATAGGTGCCAGACAATGATTGGTGTGAAGACGATGCGCAGGCCGGTGATGAAATTGGGCAGGTGTCTCAACGGGTCAGGATACCAAAGCGTGGGCCACCTGCGTTGCGAGCTGGTCGAAGCTGAGTACCTCGTAAAGCGTGGGGTCGGACATGATTTTGTTTACCAGAGCCACGTGCATAGCGTGACCGGCGCGCTCGGCGATTACGTGCCCCAGCAGAGGCCTGCCCATCAACGCCAGATCGCCGATCAGGTCCAGGGCCTTGTGCCGGCAACACTCGTCCTCAAAACGCATGCCTTCCGGATTCATAACGCCGGCTTGGTTGAAGCACAGCGCGTTTTCCAGGGAAGCTCCGCGGATCAGGCCCATATTGCGCAATTGGTCCAGTTCATATTCGAAGCCAAAAGTGCGCGCCGGAGCTAGCTGGCTGGCATAACGCTCCGGCGTTACTTCCATTTCCAAACGCTGCCGTCCGACCATTGGGTGCTGAAAGAGTATGTCACAGCTCAACAAGAAGCGGTCCGCAGGCAGAATCGTCAACCGCTTGCCGGGCGCCTCCACGGTCACCGGCCGCAGTACGCGCAGATAACGGCGTTTGCGGCGGTAACGCCTTATGCCGGCCTCGGCCAGTAGCGCAACCCACGGTTGGCCGCTCCCGTCCAGGATTGGAACCTCAAGGTTGTCGATTTCGATGCAGGCGTTGTCGATGCCCATGCTATAAAGAACGCTCAACAAGTGCTCAGTGGTCGAGATGAGGACGCCTTGCCGCATCAGACTGGTGGCATAACTGACGCGCGCCACATAACGGAAGTTGGCTGGAACAGGGAAGCCGTCCAGATCGGTCCGCTGAAAAACGACGCCGGTGCCGGCCGGCGCCGGTAGAATGCGCAGCGAAACCGGCACACCATGATGCAGGCCTATTCCGCTTGCGGCCACCGGACGCTGTATGGTGGTTTCAAATTGCAATCGACACACTCCCTCATCAACCCGCTAGGTAGTAGTATGCGAAGCTCTGCAATCGGCTCGCCGAACTGGAAATGATTGAATTCGTTAGTTTTACATACTTAACAATGTGGCTCGACCGCCACGCTTTGCGGCCCGCGGTTGTGGCTCAATCGCCGCAACCGGAATTTTGCGTGAGAGTATTCCACGTCCCGCCACTAGCGGTGGCGATCCTCGACGCGCCACAATCTAGCTATGCGATCGCGCCTGTTCCTGATCGACTCGTTCGGCTACATCTTCCGCGCCTATCACGCGCGCGCCCGCAGCGGCGCCCCGCCCATGCGCACCAAGTCCGGCCTGCCCACCGAGGTGGTGTTCATTTTTGGCTCCATGTTGCGCAAGCTCACTTCCGTTCACCATCCGGAATACATGGCGGCTGTGTTTGAGAGCGCCGGGCCTACCTTCCGCGAGCAGGAGTTCGCCGCTTACAAAGCCAACCGCCCCGAGGCGCCGCCGGACCTCACCCTCCAGATCCCCTATGTGCGGCGGCTGCTGCAAGCCATGCGCATCCCGGTGCTGGAATTTGAAGGCTTCGAGGCCGACGATGTGATCGGCGCCATCGCGCTGCGGGCCGCCGGCGCCGGCGTGGACGTGGTGATCGTCTCATCCGATAAGGACATGTTGCAACTGGTGGGCCCCGGCGTGGCCGTGCTCAATCCCGCCAAAGACGGCACGTTGTTCGACGCCGCCCGGGTCGAGCAGGTAATGGGCGTGCCGCCTGCGCTGGTGCCGGATCTGCTGGCGCTGAAAGGCGACACTGTGGACAATATTCCCGGCGCCCCAGGCATCGGAGAGAAGGGCGCGCTGGAATTGGTCCGGCGTTTCGGTCCAGTCGAGCGGGTGCTGGAACACGCCTCCGAGGTGGAACGCAAGACCTATCGCGAAAGCCTGCTGAACAACCGCGATCTCATATTAATGAGCAAACGTCTGGCGACTATCGATACCGGCGTGCCCGTCGAATGGTCGCTGGAAAACGCGGCCGCGCAACCGCCGGATGCGGCCAAACTGGAGGCGCTCTACCGCGAGTTGGAGTTCTACAGCCTGTTGGATGGATTGGCTTCCAGCGGCGGGTTCGAACAGCCGAATCAGGAAGATTACGCGGTGCTGGATAGCGAGGAGGCCGTGGCCGCATATGTGCAGGCGATTGCACCTGGAGCCACGGTGGCCGTAACCTTCGCCGCTCCGCCGGAAGGCGGCCTGGTGGGGGAGAACGCTTTTGGCATCGCCTGGAAGACGGGGCAGGGACGCGGGGTGCCCGTCGAACTGTCCGCGGCCCTGCGCGGGATGCTGGAAGATGGGCAGCGGCCCAAGGTCACGCATGATTTGAAATCCATGCTCTTGCTGTGCGGCCGTTTGGGGATTCAGCCGCGAGGCTTTAGCGGGGACGTGATGCTGCAAGCTTTTGTGCTGGACGCCGACCCCGGCGGCTGTGCGCTGGAAACACTGGTGCAGAGCCGGCTGAATCGGAAATTAGCTCCGGAGGCCGCGCCGCAAGCCGGGGCGGTGCTCCAGTTGCACGCTCTACTGGAGCCGGAGATCCAAGCCCGGGGGGTCCGCGAAGTGTACGAGCGCATCGAGATGCCGCTGGCCCCGGTGCTGGCGCGCATGGAGCGCACCGGCATACGGATCGAGCCGCGGGAGCTTAGCAGGCTCTCCGCGATGATGGAGAGCGAGATCAGCCGGCTGACAGCGCGGATCTACGAACTGGCCGGGCATCCGTTCAACATCAATTCCCCTCAGCAGTTAGGCAAGGTGCTGTTTGAAGAACTGGGGCTGCCGGCGCCGGCGCGCCGCGGCAAGACCAAGTCCCTGTCCACGGCGGCCGACGTGCTGGAGGAACTGGCGGCCGAACACGAAATTGCCCACCGGGTGCTGGAGTACCGTCAGCTCGCCAAGCTCAAGGGAACTTACGTCGATGCGCTGCCGCTGTTGATCTCGCCGGAAACCGGGCGCCTGCACACCAGCCTGAATCAGGCCGGGGCCGCCACCGGCCGTCTGTCTTCGTCGAACCCCAATTTGCAAAACATTCCTATTCGCACGGAACTGGGCCGGGAGATCCGGGCGGCGTTCGTGCCGCGCGAAGGCTGGCAAATGATCGTGGCCGATTACTCGCAGATCGAGCTGCGCCTGCTGGCGCACATGTCGCGCGACCCCGTTCTGATCCAGGCTTTCCGTAACGGCGAAGACATTCACACGCGCACCGCCGCCGAAGTGTTCGGCGTGGATCCTTCCATGGTGACGCCCGAGTTGCGCCGCAACGCCAAGGCGGTGAACTTCGGCATCATATACGGGTTGAGCGCCTTCGGACTTTCCGCGCAATTGGGGATTCCACGCGCCGAGGCTGAGCGCTATATCCAGGGTTACTTTGAGCGTTACCCGGGCGTGAAGACGTTTATCGAGGAAACCATCCAACAGGTGCGCGCCAGCGGCGTCTCGCGAACCCTGTTTGGGCGCCTGCGGCCCATTCCGGATATCAACTCGGCAAACCCGAGCGCGCGCGGCTTCGCCGAACGCACGGCGGTGAACTCTCCCTTGCAAGGCACCGCGGCCGACCTGATCAAGCTGGCGATGATCGCCATCGACCGCGCTCTCACCCAAGGCGGTTTTCGCGCGGCAATGCTCCTGCAAGTGCACGACGAACTGTTGTTCGAGGCGCCGTCGGAAGAAGTGTCCTCGGTCTCCGCATTGGTAAAGCGCGAGATGGAAAACGTTCACCAGTTGGAAGTCCCGCTTACCGTGGACGTGGGTGTGGGCCCCAACTGGCGCGACGCCAAATAGGCGTTACAGCTTACGCACCTCGACGTACTCCGGTCCGGCCGGCTTGCCGGCGAAATCAAGCGTGGCCTCCAGCCGGGTGGGGCCCGCCTGGAGCCGCAGGCGTTCAAACACGCACCCGCGGGCCCGCGGCTGCACGCCGGTTCTGGACTCTGCGCCCGCTAGCCTGACGGTGGCCGTGCCGGCCGTATCGCGCGGCGGAAAGTCGAAAGTGATTTCATATTCGCCGGGTGTTCTCACATCTACGACCCAGTGTCCCCGCCCGCTGGTCTTCCAACTGGCGTCCGGCCCGCGCAGATCCTGGCGCGTCAGCCGTACGGGATTTTCGAACTTGGTGCCCAGGTATATGGGCGGAGGATCGTAGCCTCGCGTTGAGGACACGTCTTGGAACCATTCCTCGTAAGCCCGGCGCATGCTCTTCACGCGCCCGGGATCGGAGGCCGCCATGTCCCGGGATTCGGCCGGATCCGATTCGAGGTCGTAGAGTTCCTTTCCGTCCACCAGCTTGTAGCGTTGATTGATTACGCAGGCGTTGCGGAACGGTTCCGGCACGTCGCCGCGATGCCATTGGAAGAAGAGGTTCCGGTCGGGCCACGCCGCGTGCTGACCGGCAAGAAGCGGCATCAGGCTGCGGCCGTCCAGTTTTACATTCCTCGGCAGCGGCACGCCGCAGGCTTCAGCCAATGTGGGCAGCACGTCGATGTGTGCGGCCAGCTTGCCGACCCGTCCCGGTTTGAGGCGGGAGGGCCAGCGCAGGAAGAACGGCACCCGGATGCCGCCTTCGTAAACGCTTCCCTTGAGCCCCCGCATGCCGCCGTTGAAGCGCGCCCGGTCCGGGCCGTTGTCGGTCATGAAGATGACGATGGTGTTATCCTCGATTCTCAGTTCGCGCAGACACGCCAGCAGCCGCCCGATGTTGTCATCGATGTTCGTGACCATGCCGTACACCTTGGCGTCCCACTCGTTCACGCCTGCGGCCCGGTACGGAGCCACATATCGCTCGTCGATCTCCAGAGGCTGGTGCGGGGCGTTGGTAGCCAGGTAGGCCAGGAAGGGGCGGCCCCGGTTTTTTTCGATGAACTCGATGGCCGCGCTGGCGAAGATGTCCGTGCAGTAGCCCGAGGCTTTCCGCGCCACCCCGTCATAGAGCAACACGGGATCAAAATAGCCTTCATTCGGCACGCCGGAAGGCTGCGCGAGCCCGCCGCCGCGGTGGACGATTGAAGTGTCCCAGCCACGGTCGGTGGCCCGCATCGGGTAGTTGTCGCCAAGATGCCACTTGCCGAAGATGCCGGTCCGGTAGCCCGCCGCGCGGAATATCTGCGCCATGGTGATTTCATCCGGATGCAGGTTCGACCGGCCCAGGTAAGTGTCCACTACGCTGGTGCGGTAATTGTAACGTCCGGTCATGAGAGAAGACCGCGTCGGCGAGCACACCGGGCTCACGTGGAAGCGCGTAAACTGCACGCCTTCGCGCCCGATGCGGTCCATGTTGGGTGTGCGTATGGAGGGATTTCCGTGAATGCCGAGATCGCCGTAACCTTGATCGTCGGTGAGGATCAGCACCACGTTGGGCCGGCGCGCGGAAGCCCCGTACGCCGCCAGCGGCGCCGCCGCCGCAGTGCGCATGAATGTTCGTCTAGTGGTGTCAGCCATGGCTTAGTGATGCACGCTGGGCCGCCGCGGCCG
>CAYSBM010000073.1:0-1675 GCA_964429095.1 uncultured Solibacteraceae bacterium
CGGGAGCTAGGGCAGGGCGCTGACAGCGGCAAAGCGGCATCCGCCAGCCGCAGTCCACCTCAGCCAGCCGCTCTCCGCCGTCCAGAGCATTTCCCAGGAACTGGTTGCGTTGGAGAGCCGCAAGCGGCCACGTAAAGGACCGCTTTCAAGAAATTCGACCTGTGTGAAGGGCCCGCCAGGGTGCGGCGTGGTCCAGCCGGTGTTCTCGCCTGCCACGCCGGTCGGCTCAAAGGCCGGAACTCCGGCGGTGGCGTGTATGTCCTCTTTTAGGGCTCGTGGATCCTCCGGCGTGGTTTCCACAAGGTTGAGGCTGCGCTGCGGACCGGCGGTGAGATTATAGGCCTCGATGATGGCGGGAACACCAGTGTCAAGGATCATGCGGAAACGGCTGTTGCCGATTTCGACCCGCCGCATGCCTACCCTTCGCAGCACAATCCCGTTTCTGAATGCAGGAACCGGCCCCTGGCGGCACCAGAAGCGGTAGACAGGACGCGTGCCGGGCATCACGGTGGCTGGGATGAGCAATTCGTTGCCGGCCACTTGCCAGGGCAGTGCGCCGCCCTTCTCATCCGCCACAGTGAATGGCCCGCGCACGCCGCCCAGCTTGCTGAGCGGCACAGCGACGACTTCGTTCGTACGGCGGCAGAGCCCAGTGGGCTCTTCCAGTTGCAGCCTCCAGACTTGCTCTGCTACGGCGGGCAGGCACAACAAACACCAGGCAAGCATTCGCATCGGTTTTCCCTCCTGTTACGATAATAGTCATTAATGTTGGAAAATCTTCTGACCGAGCAGGTGAACCCGGATGCGGCGGATCTTGACAAGCTGCCCACCCGGCAAATGCTTGAGCTTATCAACCGGGAAGACCGTACGGTTGCTGAGGCCGTGGCGCGCGAAATTCCGGCTATCGCCAAAGCCGTAGACGCCATCGCGGAGGTGCTTGAGCGGGGAGGCAGACTATTCTATATAGGCGCCGGAACCAGCGGCCGGCTGGGGGTGCTGGACGCCTCTGAATGCGCGCCCACCTTTGGAGTGCCGCCCAGCATGATCCAAGCCGTCATGGCGGGCGGCGTGGAAGCCCTTTACAAGTCTTCCGAAGCGGTGGAAGACGACGCAGAGGCCGGAGCACGCGATCTGCTGGAGCGCGGCTTCACGGCCCGGGATGCGCTGGTGGGCATCGCTGCCAGCGGCCGGACGCCCTACGTGCTGGGAGCCATCTCCGCAGCCAGAAAAATGGGTGCGGTTACTGCCGGCATCAGTTGTGCGCCCGGCTCTGAGCTCAGCCGTATGGTGGATTTTCCCATCCAGCCGGCCACAGGGGCCGAGGTCGTTGCCGGCTCAACCAGATTGAAGGCCGGAACCGCCACCAAACTGGTGCTGAACATGATTTCGACCGGGGTCATGATCCGCCTGGGTTATGTGTTCGGCAACCTGATGGTGAACCTGACGCCGTCGAATGAGAAGCTGGCTGACCGCGCACGGCGCATCATCGCCGCCGCCGCCGGCATTGACTACACTCGGGCAGCAGAGTTGCTCGAAGCCAGTGGAAACCAGGCGAGCGTGGCCATCTATATGGCTCTGCGCAACGCCACCCGGGAAGATGCCGTGCGGCGCCTGGCAGCCGCCGGCGGCCGCCTCCGGCGGGCCCTCGAAGAGAACGCTTAGCCGCCTATGGACA
>CAYSBM010000073.1:1685-4052 GCA_964429095.1 uncultured Solibacteraceae bacterium
CAGTGGTCGTGAGCGGAGCGAAGTACTCCGCGCGCCCGGTCCTGGCAGCGTGACTGCTCACCGAGGAGCCCGTAATCCTGCACCGCGTGCCGCGCGTGCGGGATGTGCGCACCATGGAAAAGCTCATCCGGCATACCGGCGCCAGTTTGGAGCATAACGGCGGCCCCGTCAAAGTCTCAGCCAAGTGTGTCTCCGCACCGGAAGCGCCCTACGAGCTGGTGAAGACGATGCGCGCCTCCAGCCTTGTACTGGGGCCGCTGGTGGCCCGAACCGGCCGCGCGCGCGTTTCTCTGCCGGGCGGCTGCGCCATTGGCGCGCGTCCCATCACCCTGCACGTGGCGGGGCTGGAACAACTGGGTGCGCAGATCCGGCAGGAGCATGGCTATATCGAGGCGGCGGCGCCGGACGGGCTGCGAGGCGCTTTGGTGCATTTCGACCGCATTACGGTCACTGGGACTGAGGATCTTATGATGGCCGCCGTGCTGGCGCGTGGTGAGACGGTCTTAGAGAACGCCGCGCGAGAACCGGAAGTTTCTGATTTGGCCGACTTACTGGTAAAAATGGGCGCTCAAATCCAGGGCGCCGGCACTTCGACCATCCGTATCCGTGGTGTGCAACGTCTCCGCGGCGCTGAGCATACCATCATCGCCGACCGCATTGAAGCCGGCACTTTCCTCATCGCCGGCGCGCTCACTGGCGGGGAGTTGGTGGTGCGCAATTGCGTTCCCGAGCATGTCCACGCTCTCACGGTGAAGTTGCGCCAGGCCGGGGCCGCCGTCGAGGAGACTGGTGACACCCTGCACATCGCCCGTCAGGGGCCGTTACGGTCTGTAGACATAACCACCGAGGAGTATCCCGGCTTCGCCACCGACCTGCAAGCTCAATTCATGGCCCTGATGACTCAGGCCGAGGGCATCTCGCTGATCACCGAAAAGATCTTCGAAAACCGTTTCATGCACGCACCGGAGTTGTCCCGCATGGGAGCCAACATCCGCATCGAGGGGCGTCAGGCCATTGTGGCCGGCCCCAGGGAGTTGACCGGCGCCGCAGTGATCGCTTCAGACCTACGCGCCAGCGCCTCACTGGTGCTCGCCGGACTAGTGGCGCGCGGAGAAACCATCATCGACCGCGTCTACCACATCGACCGGGGTTACGAAAAGATCGAAGATAAGCTCTCCGCACTGGGAGCGCGCATTCAACGCCTCCAGGCAAGATAAGCGAGCGCGACCATCCTCTGCCCAAGCGCGAAACGCTGATTTCTCAGGCCGGCGGCCGGCGTGTGCGCCTGCCTGGAAGCTAGCATGCCGAACTAGCGCCCCACAATCAGGATGAATGCCCGCCAGCCGATGTAGGCGAGGGCGCACAGTTCCAAGACGCGGAATGTCTTGAGAACGGCGCCGCCCATGAATTCGAACCGCAAGAACAGGCCGCTAACTACGGCGGCGTAGACCCAATAAGGGTTCAGGCCGCCTTCAAAAACCTTCAGATGCGCCACCACGAGCAGGTAATACACCAGCGGCCAATTGCTTTCCAAGCTCTTGGTGAAACGACCTACCACCATCCAAGCGGTGAGCGACAGCAGGATCAAGTTCGACAGAAAGAAATTGGCCCCCTGTATGCCGCCCATGAGCGTGCATCCCCCTGGCTCACCCCGCGGATACCGGCGCGCAGCCGGCGTCTAGAAAAGGAAGTTCAGGCCCACAACGGGAACGATGTTGTGCAACCACCCTTCGTGTTTCACGGGCGGCACCGGCGTGACCACGTCTTGCGGGAAAGGCGTCAGGTAATCGCGCACTTCCAGGCGAAGCCCCACGTGCTTGGACACGGCGTATTTCACGCCCCCCCCGAAGGTGATCAACGGTTTCCACTGGTTGGTGGTCGTCAGAATAACAACCGATCCCAGCGGTTGGAAGGCAGTTTCCGCACCCGTGCCGGCATACTGCTTGACGCCGCCTCCGATGGCCACGAACGGGCGCAAGCGGGCGTTCTTGCCGGTGGCGTAGATCAATAGATCATAGTGCACGGCGTGCGATCGCCCACTCTTGCTGACCCGTGTGCCGCCGGCGCTGGCCTCCAGGTCGTGTTGCTGATACATGTAGCGAATCTCGCCGCCCAAATGCTGGCTGGTGTTATGGCCCACAACCACGCCGCCGCCGAAGCCATTGGCAAAACCGGCCTTGACTTCGGCGCCCGCTCCCTTCAGCGTGGGATTGGCATAGAATCCCCCGCCGCCGAAAAAGCCGATCTCTCCGTTCTGCGCCCAAAGCGCCCCCGACGCCAGCAAGAGGCACGCGCCTATCAACCCTGTGAACTTGAGCATGATTCCACCTGTCGACTCCCCATTCTACTCGACTACTCGAACGTTTA
>CAYSBM010000073.1:4062-10845 GCA_964429095.1 uncultured Solibacteraceae bacterium
TGAAACCTTTGGGCACCCACTGCGGAACCGAAACATTGATCTGGTAAACGCCGACCTGCTCGGGCGTAAGCCCGGCGTAAAGGACGGGCAACCCGACGCCACCCAACTCCACTGACGGCGGGATCACCGCCAGCGCCAGGGGACTGGAGGGAGCGGGTACGCCAGCATCAACCTCTGGATAGGTGCGGCCCATGCCGGTCAGGTAGATCACCAGCACATCGCCCGGATGAACCGGATTCGACAGAGTCACCAGTTGGCCGTTGGAGGCGCGGAAAATGGTGGGGATATTGGCCTCCGCGCCCGCCGCGCCGCTCAGAAATACTTTGGGCGCAGCCGGCAATATGGTGAAGTTGTAATTATCGCTGACCCCGCCGGGCGTGCGCAGAATCATGGTCACATTGCCTTCCAGGTTGTACGGCAACTGGGCGTTGATCTGGGTGGGGCTGACAAACAACATGGGCACGGCCACACCGTTCACTGTGAGGCAACTGTCGCCCAGCGCCGTTGGCAGCGGGATCTCCCGGGTGGCAATATTGATGGGGCTCAAGTTCTGCCCGTAGATGCTTATCAGCCCGCCGGGCGCCACCGGTTGCGTGCCGTCGGCGGCGTTCACCAGGCTTTTCACTACCGGAGGAGCCACCGAAGCGTCATAGTCCCAGGCCAGCACCGTAAAGCCCGAGGTCGTCAGATTCACAATCACGTTCCGGCTCGGCAATACCGCCAGCGTGCGCGTGAACACCGCGCCGGTTTCCCCGAGCAGGGGAGCCTCGACCATACGCGTGGGCCGCACCTGCTCTCCGGTGCTTAAATCCACACGCTGGATCACGCCGGGGCTGGAGCTGGACGGCGCGGTGGTGCGCAGCGCCGTCTGGTCGAGAAAAACGAAACCGGAACTGGTTCCGCTGCCGGTCTCAAACTCTTGTATAGGCACCAGAGAAGCGTTCAGAAGAGTGCTGCCCACCACAAACTGGTCGAAGTTTGAAGCCGCATAGGCCCCGCTCAACGCCTGGTAGTCTTTGCGTGAGACCGTAAAGGTATCTACGTTGGCGTTATAGAGCAAGAGGTTGCCATCGGCCTGCGCGGCCAATATGGAGCCCCCGTTGCCGCTGGCCACCAGCATGGTGTTGACATTGATGTCGTTGTCGTAAACGCCCAGGCTGGGAAGCTCGTAAGCGGTCCGGGAATAGAGATCTACGCGGTCGATGGTGTGTTTGGGGCCGGCCACGCGGCAAGCCGCCAGAATCGCCCGCCCGCTCGAAGCGATCGATCGCGGATAATGACCTCCCGGGAAGTAGATGGGCGGCAGTGTGGCCAGCGTTTCCAGATCGTAGACGTTGGCCAGTTGCGAGTTGTCGTTGCCCACGAAAAGGTAGCGGCGGTCGAAGCTGATGGCCATCTGCGTCGGCGTATTGCCGGTACGCAGCGTGGTGATAAGCGAGTAGCTCGATCCGTCATAAACCAGCACCTGGTTGGTATCTTGCCGCAGGATGTAGAACCGGTCGCGGTAGGGATCCGCCAGCAGGTCAACCAGCTTGCCGGGGACGTTCACAACGGTTCCCCGCTGGTCCGGATCGCGCATGTTCACCAGCACGCGCACGGCCGGCGGCACGTTCACCGCCTTGCGCGAAGTGATGGTGAGAGTGGCCGCCACCGTCCCTTTCATGTTCTGAAACGCCGCCGGTTCGACGCTGATGCGAACCGTGGCGGGGGCGGTTCCCATGGAAGGGCTGACGCTGATGCCGCCGACCGAACTGCTAATGGTGAAATCGGAACCGCTGCCGCTGGGGTCGTTGATCAAGATCTCCTTGGTCAAAACGCGCCGCTCGCAGAACGTGCTCTGAAACACCACATCGGGCTGGCTGGCGACCAGCCGGGGCGCAGCGGCCAGCGATCCCACCGGCAGGATCATGACCCCGCTGTCGGAAATCGAGTACATGGTGGAGCCGTCGCTGCTCAACACGCTCTTGCCGGCCAGGTTTTCCGGAAGTTGCAGCAATTCCTGAACGGCCAGATTGTCGCTGGCGGCAATTTGCAGCACCGGAGGCGTTTTCACGGTGGACGTCCCGCTGCCGGTGGAGGTTGCTTCCGGCACCTGCGCGTAGACCAGTCCGCGGTTGGAGTCGATCGCGTGGCTGCCCACGTTCAACAACCCGCTGGGATTACGAAATTGCGCGATCAAATTCCCCCGCGCGTTGAACAGGCCCCAGCCCGCCGTGTACGCCGACCCGTCTTGATTGACGCTGACCACGCGCGGCCCCATCGTGGGACTGGAGGTATAACCCAGCGATACGACGCGCTTGGTGGTTACATCGTAGCTGAAGTAGATCGTATCGGTCAGCCCGTAGCCCTTCAACTTGTCCCAACTGACGCCCAGGGAAGCCGCCACGATCTGCGGAGGAAAATTCGCCGGCGGCTGCGGCAGAGTCTTAGCCGTGACGCCTTGCACCGTGTCGAGCACTGTAGTAGTTCCGCGCAAGGGGTCAAACAACAAGAACTCCGCCGTGGTCACCACCAGTGCCAAATTGTCGATGCCAAAGGCCACCCCCAGCGGCGGATTGGCGAGCATATAAGTCTGCTTGGCGTTGGAGTTCGCCAGGTCGATCACCGTCAGTGCGTTTGTCTGCGTGCTGCCGGATACGTAATTGCCGTAATGCGCGGCCAGCAGGTACCGGCCGTCGGCTGAAAGCGCCAGCGCGCTGGGCTGCTGGGGCACGTTGATCGAGGTTCTTATGGTGCGGCTGTCCAATGAGAGAACCTCAATGCGGTTGGCGGTGAAATTGGCCACATACAATACGCCCCGCGCCTCGTCCAACGCCAGGTCGGAGGCATGGCCGCCGATGGCCACCGCTTTGCCAAACGTGCCGCACCAGGCCGCCGGACCCAGCGCCGCCGCTAGCGCCACCCGGAGCCACCAAGCTTGCTTGCTCATAAGATTCCTCCCATCATCCATTCCAGGTTCTCTGGCAGGCTGCTCAGGAATGCGCGCCCCGGCCCGTACTTGCAACCGCACCCGGGCGCATTCCTCACCAGCCTGGCCAGCCGCAGATGCGGGGGGCGCGTCTTGCCGCCCGCGCCCCCGCATTGGGCCTCACATGCATCCCTTACTCGTCGGCGTTCTTGCGCCGCCGGAGCACGATCAGTCCCAAGAATGCAACCGCCAGAACGGCGCAGATGATGCGAACCAACGTGGTATCCATAACGCTCTCCTTTCTCCTCTTCTCGTCGAAACTTAAGTCCTACAAGTTGTTCATCATGGGGACCAGTTCCCGCATGATGCGCACGACCACCGGGCCAACCGTCACGACAAACAGCGACGGCAAAATGCAGAAAAAAATCGGGAACACCAGCTTTACGCCCAGCTTGGCGGCCTTCTCTTCGGCCTGCTGCCGCGCCTGCACCCGCATGAAATCCGAGTGCGCCCGCAAGCTCTGGCTGATCCCGGTTCCGAAACGATCCGCCTGGATCAGCACGGCCACCAACTTCTTGAGGTCGTCCACTGCGGTGCGCTCGGCCAGGTTGCGTAGAGCTTCCACCCGGCGCTTGCCCGCCTTCAACTCCAGCGTCACCATGGCGAATTCCTCGCTGATCTCCGGATGTCCGCTTTCGAGTTCTTTGGAAACCTGCACAATCGCCTGGTCCAACCCCAGACCCGATTCCACGCAAACCACCAGCAGGTCCAGCGCGTTCGGCAACCCGCGGCGGATCTGCTTCTGCCGCCGGTTCAAGCGGCGATTGACGTACATGTTGGGGCCGAAAAAGCCAGCCGCAGCCGAGACGGCGATCGCCATAAATTTGTTGCTTTGCTCGGCATTGGTGCCCGCCACCACCAGAGCCATTACCAGGGGCAACGTCAAACCAAGTAATACCTTCGAACCGTAGAGCACCTTCAATGCATTGGGGTTGCGGATGCCGGCGCGGATCATGCGCCGCTGCATGATGGTGACGTCTTTGGGCGAGGCGGGCAGCACCGAACCGAGTTTCTTTAGAATCTCGTGGAAAGCCAGACTGGGATGCGCCGGAATATGTTCCTGAGGGTTGATAGTGGCGCCCGTTACGCGTTCGATGGCGGCGTTGGGCTGCACCCAAAGCTTCATCCCCGCCAGCGCCAGCGCCAGCGCCAGGACGACGAATAACACCAGACTCATCATCAAAGGCACGGCTACACCTCTATGGCCACGATCTTGCGGATGATGGCGTAGACGATTAATTGCAAGGCTACGGCCGCCCCCATCATGATCTGCCCGACTTCATCGGTGAAAAAGAACCGTACATAGTCCGGATTCACCAAGAACATGAGCACCGCCACTCCCACCGGGATGCAGCTCAACGCCGCGCCCGTCATGCGGCCGTGCGCGCTGATCGCGCGAATGCGGCCGCGCAACTTGAAGCGTTCCCGGAGCACGTATCGCAGCTTGTCCACAATCTCCGCCCGGTTTCCGCCCGGGCGCTTTTGCAGAAGCACCGCCGACACAAAAAAATGCACATCCAGCAGCGGCACTCGCTTGGAGAGCTTTTCCAGCGCCACCTCAAGCGGCATTCCCAGATTGTGTTCGTCAAAAGCGCGGCGGAACTCGCCCGCCAAAGGCTCGGAAAACTCGCGGTGGATCATCTCCAGCGATACCGAAAAGGCATGGCCGGCCCTCATGCTCCGGGCCACAAATTCCAGGCTGTCGGGTAACTGCTCTTCGAACTTCCGCAAACGCGCCTTGGCTTTCCTCAGCACATAAAGCAATGGCAAGGTGCCCGCCGCGCCGCCCACCAGGAACGCCGCCTGGCGGTAGGCGTGCGGCAGCGAGTACCAACCGGCAAAGAACCCGAGCAGGAACATGGCCAGGCAGGAGTGGACCAGACGCGCCACGTTCCAATTCAGTCCTGCCTGCTCCAGAAGCCCTTGCAGTCTCTCCTGTAAGTGGTATTTCGCCAGCAATTGCAAGGTGAGCTTGCCGGTTTTCCGGTCCTGTGGTTGAATCAGCGGCGCTACAACCTTGTCCTGCTTCTTTTTCTTCTTGCCCGGAGCCGCCTCACCCATCAACCGCGACTTGATCTTGTCAGCGTCGGCGCTCTTGAACGCACCCGCCAGAAACCACCAAGCCGCAAAACTGGCGATCCATACCGCGATGACGATGACGACGAAAAGCACCATGGCCTGATCCTTTAGACCTCCACCACCTCGTCAAACAGGTCCGGCCGCAGCCGTATGCCCGCCGCCAAGAGTTTCTCGTAGAACTTGGGCCGGATACCGGTGGCCGCGAAGCGGCCGATCACCTGGCCGTCCGGCGTCAAACCGCGTTTCTCAAATACGAAAATGTCCTGCAAGGTGACCACCTCGCCTTCCATGCCGGTCACCTCCGTCACGTTGATGACCCGGCGCGAACCATCGCTCAACCGCGCCGCCTGCACAATGACATGCACCGCGCTGGCGATCTGCTGGCGGATCGAAACCAGTTGCATGTTCGCGTTGGCCAGCGAAACCATCACCTCCAACCGCGAGATGGCGTCGCGGGGCGAGTTGGCGTGGACCGTGGTGAGTGAACCGTCATGGCCCGTGTTCATAGCCTGCAACATGTCCAGCGCTTCGCCGCCGCGCACCTCGCCGACCACGATGCGGTCCGGGCGCATACGCAGGCTGTTGATCAAGAGTTCGCGCTGCCGCACGGCGCCCTGGCCCTCCAGGTTCGGCGGCCGGGTCTCCAGGCGCACCACATGGGGCTGCTTGAGCTGTAATTCGGCCGCGTCTTCGATGGTGACAATGCGCTCTTTGGCTGAAATGAAGGCCGACAGCGCATTGAGCAGCGTGGTCTTGCCGGCGCCGGTGCCCCCTGAAATGATGATATTCAGACGGGCTTTCACCGCCGCCTCGAGCAACTCCATCATGCCTTCGGTCATGGCCTTGCGCTCCACCAGGTCTGGTGGCATGAGCTTGTCGGTCGAGAAGCGGCGGATCGACAACAGCGGCCCGTCCACAGCCAGCGGTGGAATGATGGCATTGACACGGGAGCCGTCGCTCAACCGGGCGTCCACCATGGGCGTGGACTCATCCACGCGCCGGCCCACCTGGCTTACAATCTTGTCGATGATGCGCAGCAGGTGTGCGTCGTCGCGGAAGGTGACGTTGGTCAGCTCCAACAGTCCTTTACGCTCCACATACACCTGCTTGTGGGTGTTCACCAGGATGTCGCTGACGCTGGGGTCCTGCAACAGCGGCTCGAGCGGCCCCAGGCCGAACACTTCATCGAGCACCTCGTCGCAAATCTGCTGCTTTTCGAGCGAACTCAGCAACGTCGGCTCTTCATCGATGAGCGTGATGAGAGCCTGGCGCACCTCGCCGCGCACGCGCTGATTGTCAATGGTCGCCAGCGCTTCCAGGTTGATCTTGTCCAGCAGCTTGCGATGCAGCGTGAACTTGAGCTCCTGGTATTCCGGCTTCAGGGTTCCGCGCGGGCGGGCGGAGTTGCGGAGAAGACGCTGGTCCCAGGTCAACTGCTGCGGCGGTTTGCTGTTCGGAGTCGGCAACATAGGCTTGATTCATCCATCAGGTTTCGCTGAAAACCGGTGAGGCCCCCAGCACCATCCCGGCGCCGCGCCGGGAACCGGGCGGCGCCCCGCAAATTCGCGAGGCGAAACTTTCAATGCTGCGCCCCAGTTCACAGCCGGATCCCAGCGGCTGGCCCATGGTCACCACACGGTGCAGCGAAAAATAGTCGTTTGGAAATTGGGCATACAGCGGGCAGTTGAAAGTCTTCTCCAGATCCGCGCCCGCGAAGCCGTCGCGCTTGACCCGGT
>CAYSBM010000074.1:0-282 GCA_964429095.1 uncultured Solibacteraceae bacterium
GAGATCCAGGCCGTTGATTCCAGCAGTCGTGCTGACAATGGCCTTACCCATGGCCATGGCCTCCAGAATCTTGATATTCGTGCCGGCAGAGGCAACCAGGGGGGCGATCACTACCGTAGCGCGCTGGTAGGCGCTTCGCACATCAGCTACAAAATCCTCCACCTCCACCCCCGGCTGCTCCGCTCGAACCCGCCCCTGTTCCTCGTCGTCGCCGGCGACTCGCGGTCCGGCCTGCGCGACGGCGATCGGCACTGGTACAACGTCGATGGCGCCGTCGCCGGA
>CAYSBM010000074.1:292-10825 GCA_964429095.1 uncultured Solibacteraceae bacterium
CCCTTCACATTATCGACGTAGTAGCGGTGACGCGAGCCGGCGATAATGTGCAGGGTGGGTGAGACAGGCGCCAGCAGCGGCCAGACCTGGCTCAAGAAAAAGTCCATAGCGAGGACGTTCGGCAAATGGGCAAACGAACCTATGAACAGCAGCCGCGCCGGCTCCGGCTCGCACTCCGCCGGGCGGAAGGGCTCCAGATCCACGCCGTTGGGAAGTACCTCGCAGTCGGCGCCTGCAACGCTGCGGCGATCCTTTTCCGACATGACGACGACACAGTCCAACTTGCGCCATGCCTGTGTCTCAAACCGCACCCAGCGTACATATTGGCCCCGTAACTCCCAGTCCTCGCCCAAAGCCAGCAATTGCCGGTACAGATCGAAGGTGATGTCGTGCTCGACTAGAATGGTTCGCGCGGGAGCACAGTCGCCCGCATATTGCGCCATTTGGGTGAATTCCAGTTGCGCGATGTCGGGGCGCCACTTGCGCAGCGTCTGGCGCAGGGCGGCACGGTAGGCGGCTGAATTGAACTCCTCGACCATGTCCGGGTTCCGGCTTGCCGGCCTCAAATGGCTGCCTCGACGCCGCACCAGTACGATTTCAGAGCAGATTTCCAACAACTCCTGCGGCGGAGTAGCCAAATCTTCGGTGAAAACCACCAGTAGCTGGTCACAGTAGTCTGCGGCGCGGCGCATGAGGTTGTAAATGCGCACTGCCCCGCCGTGCGATAGCGGAAAGGGCAAATAGGGGCAGGCCACCAGCACAATCGTACTATGCCGCCGCGCCCGTCCTGGAAACACCGCCACCTCGCCGCTGCCGAGAGCCAGGATTTGATCCTCGCAGAGGGGGTGTGGTGGCGGCCGCTTAAGCCAGCGCAGCGCCCTCGCGGCGAATTCCAGAGCCGCGATGTGCAAGAAGGAGGGAAAGTGGCCTGCGGCAGCGAGATTTAAGCGCCAGAGGTTCGCTTCCCACAGCCTGCGGAACGTCGCGGGGGAAGCCGTCGCACGCACCAGGAAACGCAAATAGTTGACTTCGAGCACCAGTTGCAGGGCTTCTTCGGTGTAATAGCGCGAGGTCGTTGCACGGTGGGAATGAACCACCTGTGCACCGGCCACAAACACGCTGGGCCACCCGCGCAACCAAGCCCGGTAACCGGCGTCGAGATCTTCGCAATAGGCCGGCCGGTAGGATTCGTCGAATCCTCCCAGTTGGCGGAGCTTGGCCGCCGAATACAGCGAGCAGCCGCCGCTGCCATACAACACATAGCTAAGGTCTTCACCCGGCAAGGGTTCTACACAACGGATGGGAAACTCTGTTGAACGGCTGCTGGCATCGCGCGGCGGCATCACCGCTTTGCCGGTTTCCTGGCGCCGCCGCCCCGGCGGAAACAAAATCTGCGCGGTGGCGCAGAACAGGTCTGGAACCTGGTCAAAGGCGCGGCGAAGAGGTTCAAAAAAGCCGGCTTCGAGCGTCATGTCATTATTGAGCAGGCAGATATGCGAGTAGCGCGCGCGGCGGACACCACAATTGACAGCGCTCGAGAAAGCCAGAGGCTCACGGCTCTCCTCTACCAGCACTTGCGGATACTGGTCTCTCAGAAAGTCCGTGGTGCCGTCGGAAGAACCGTTGTCCACAACCAGCACTTCCGACGGAATGGGGCGCAACTGGCATAGCAGGCCAGGCAAGAGCCGGCTGAGCAGTTGCTTACCATTGCGTGAAGGAATCACGACAGTTATGCCCTCCGGCAGTGCGGGTGGTTCGGGGGGATCCACACGCGGCGGCATCAGGCTCTTGATGAGCCTCGCCAGCCTTCCGCTTTGCCGCGCCAGCAGGTAAGCGGCGGGACGGCGGAAATGGTTGGGGTGAGCCAGCCGCCAGATAAATGTATAGATCTCTCCTCCGGGGTTGATTTGGTGGGTTAGCCATTCCCGCAGCCGCCACATAAGGTGCCGGAGAATGGCGGGTGCCGAGCGGGGGCGGAGCATGAAGTGGTCGAGGTTGGTGTTGAAGGCGGCGAAAAACCGTGGCGTGAGCAGGAAACCCATCAGACGCATTCGACGGAAGGGTTGCTTCGGCTCAAGCAGTACGGCAGAAAAGCGGACGCTTGCGCCCCGCAACCGCCACCGGGCGTGTCTCCAGTTCTCCCAGAAACTGCGCTGCACATGATAAGGAATCCAGATGCCTTGCGGTGGTGGGAACTCGGCGATCACATACAAAGGCAAATCGGGCCAAAGGCCGGCTACCCGCTCAATCAGCCGGGAAACCAATTCCTCGGACCCGGAAGCCACAACAACTTTGACTATTGGTTTGGTGCGTCCGCTCAACTCAATCCCCGCCGGCTTTCATGACGCCTCCTCTAATCCGGAGGTAAAGGGTTCAATTCTAGCACCCGGCGGGGCCCTCCAAAAACTGGATTGATCTTTTGGCCCCGAGATGTTATCCTGCGGTTGACGTGGAATGATTTAGGCCATAGATAAGGCCGGCTACTTGCAACCACGTAAAAAAAAGTGCTAAAGGCGAATCGGTCGCAAGAGAACGTGCCCTGGAGCCTTTGGCCCAGGGTTTTTTGTTGGAGGGGCCGATTGCGCCGAATGCCGCGCCCTTGGAAGGGGTATGGGAGGTTTCGATGAGCGTTTGGCACAATCTGGAGGGAGCCGTTCCGTCGTTGGTGGGACGGGACGGGGAATTGGTGGTGGTGAGTATTCAGGTTGAACCGCATAGGCTGGAGGAGCTGCTCGACGCACTTACGCGGGTTCCCTTTCCCGTCAATCCGCAACTCTACCATCAGCGGGGGATCGTGGAGTTTCCGGCTTACTCGAGCAGGGTGGGCGAAGTGCGTTCAGCCCTGCAATCCTCGGGCTTCGATCCGTCTGTCCTGCGTGTGCGCAGCATGCTGGAGGTTCTTTACGACGCTTACCCGGAAGCCTCCAAGACACCTGGCGCGCCGCCTGCCGCTGTGGTTCCATAGTAGCAAGGCGGTCCGGTTTGCTGATGCCGGACCGTGCCGGAAAAGGAGGATCCGGCAATGAGTTCGGCGGCCGTACACACCTCGCCATTTAGCGGTTCCTGGTATCCCGGCGAACCGGAGGAACTGAAACAACTGCTCGAGCGGCTTTTCGCGGTCTCCGAGTCCCGCACGGGCCATTCCTTGTTGGAAGGCGGCGTCGGCTTTGTGACGCCGCACGCAGGCTTGATCTATTCGGGCGCGGTAGCCGCGGCGGTGTACCGCCATGTGCGCATAAAGCCCCCCGAACGTGTGGTCGTACTGGGCTTCTCTCACCGCGGATCGCCGCGCGGGGTCTGGCTGCCGGATACCGTGTGTTATCGTACGCCTCTCGGCCAGATGCTGGTGGATGGGGATGCGGTGGCCGAATTGGCCTCCACCCGATCCTTTCGTGTGGGGCCGGAGGAGCAGCTTTGCGATCATTCCGTTGAGATACAGCTTCCCTTGCTGCAATTCGCGGCGCCCAACGCTAGGATTGTTCCGGTCTATGTCTCGCGCTTAGACGGCGGAACCCGGCGGCAAGCCGCACGCGAGTTGGCCCGTTTGGCCGGTCCGCGTACCGTCTACATCGCCAGTTCGGATTTCACCCACTTTGGGCGCGCGTTCGGCTTTGAACCGTTTCCGGCTGATTCGTCAGCGGGCGCGCGGCTATGGGAACTGGATCATACCGTAATCGAAGCCGCAGGCAGCCTGAACGATGAATTGTTTCTCGATGCCGTACGCGACACGCGCGCCACGGTCTGTGGTTGCGACCCCATCGCTTTGCTATTGGCCACGCTCGAACAGTTGCAGCAGGGGGAAGAGCATTACCAGTTGAAACTGGACTACCAGACCTCGGGCGAGTTGACCGGCGATTACCGCCATTCGGTGAGCTACGCCGCGCTCGGTTACTTTCCCTACAGTTCGATGTTGTTGGACGAAGCCGCCCAAACGGCGCTATTGGAGAGCGCGCGCCGTACCTTGGACCGCTACCGCGAGACCGGGCGCCGTGAACCGGTACCTCCGGCAAACGCCAGCCCGGCAATCCAGCGCCGCGCGGCGGCGTTCGTTTCGCTCCATAAAGGGGGTGCCCTTCGGGGCTGTGTGGGCGTGACGGTTCCGAGTGAGCCGTTGGCGCGTGTGGTCCCCGAAATGACGCTGGCCGCGGCGCTGGACGATCCCCGGTTCCCGCCGGTGGGACGCAGCGAGACGAATATCGACATCGAAATCTCTGTCTTGAGTCCTCTCAAACCAGTCCGTTCCCGCGCTGACTTCGTTGTGCACCAGCACGGCGCCGTGCTGGAAGCCGGTTTCCGCCGCGGGCTGTTATTACCGCAGGTAGCCACTGAACATGGGTGGACGGCGGAGGAGTTCTTCCAGGCACTGGCGCGCAAGACTGGCGTCCGCATGTCGGTTTATGAGGAACCGGGCGTCAAACTCTACACTTTCCGCGCGCAGGTGATCCACTGAAACTCTTATACTAGGCCGTGGATGCGGATTCTGGTGGGCCCGCCGGGTTCCGGCAAGACATCGAAAGTTCTGGAGGAGGCTCGTCGGCGGCTGGACGCATCGGACGAGAGCTTCCGGTTGATAGCCCCCACGGCCACCATGGCCGAGCACTTTCGCAACCAGTTGGCCGGCTGCGGCTATGTTCTGCGCCCTAAGGTCGTGGATACCTTGGCAGGCTTTATCGAAGCGTTCGCCAGTGCGCCACAAGTGGAACCGGAAGCTCTGCTTCTGCTGGTGGAAGAGGCTCTGCGGCGCCTGCGGCCCGCCTCTTTTGGAGAGGTTGCCGCCACGCGCGGCTTCCCCGCCGTGTTGGCGGACCTCATTGAAGAACTCTCCAGCGCGGGCTGCGGCGCAGACCGATTTGCCGCCCTGGAACTAGATTCGCCCTACGCAGCGGATCTGGCCGCAATTTATTCGGAAGTTGAGAGCAGCTTGGCAGCGCGGGGCTGGGCGCTACGCGGCGAACGGGTGCGCCACACAGCGGCAGCAATCGCTAGCGGGGGTCTCCAGGGAATCGACCTAGTGTTGTTGGACGGGTTTTTCAACTTCACGGAGCCGGAGATCGACCTGGTGGCCGCTTTAGACCGGCACGCCGAGGTTGTCTTGACGCTGCCGCCGTGGCCTGGCTGCGCGCCGGCACGGCGGGCGTTGGCTAACTTGGGCGCCGTTGAACAAGAGCTGGAGACCACCTTTCGGAAACCCCAGCGTATTCTGGTTACGGCTCCAACCGTTGAGCGCGAAGCCGATGAAATCGCGAGGCGCATCCTTGAGGAGCTGGCGGACGGGCGGAAACCGCACGAGATCGGCGTAATTATGAGGAGCGCGCGGCCTTATGGCCTGGCGCTACGCCTGGCTTTCGGCCGTTACGGGATCCCGGCGCGTTTTTACTTCGCAGAGCCTCTGGCCGAGCACGCGGTGGTGCGGTATTTCTCGCTGCTGATCCAGGCTGTGCTGAGCGGGTGGGACTTTGAAACCAGCCTGCCGGCATTTGAGATGCCTGTGTCGGGTATTGGAGCGACCGAGGACGGGGACCGGTTGGTTTTCGTAATGCGCCGGCGCATGCCCGACCGGGGACTGGAGGCGCTGCGGCGGGCGGCGCAGGAAGGTGGCGCAAGCCAGGTGCTGCCCTATCTGGAGGCTTTGGAACGGCTGGATGAGTGGCGGGCCCAGACGCTCATACCGGCACAGTGGGCCATGCGTTTGCGGGGTCTGAAGGATTGCTTGCAAGGGCCGGGGCCCGAGCTGCCGGCCGCACCGGAAATGATCCTGGCATGGCGCTCCCACGCCGCTGCTTTGGCGGCATTCGAACAGGCTTTGGACGCCACAGCCGCTAGCCTTGACCCTCGGAGTCCCCTGAATCTGGACGAATTCTGGAGCCGGTGCCGCCCCGTGCTCGGCCAGGTGCGGCTAAGGGTCGCCGACCGGCGGCGTGAGGTGGTGCACGTCATCGACGTCTATGAAGCCCGGCAATGGGAACTTCCTGTGGTTTTTGTTTGCGGTCTCATTGAGAAGCAGTTCCCCTTGTATGCTTCTGAGGATCCTTTGCTGGGCGATGCGGCGCGTGCGCGGCTGTCGCTAAACGGCGTCCACTTGGCGGCCACGGAGGACCGCCGGGAGGAAGAACGGTTCTTGTTTGACCTGGCGCTTTCCCGCGCCACTTCGCTCACCGTCCTCTCTTATCCGAAGTTCGATTACAAAGGCGAACCGAATCTGCCTTCGTTCTTCCTCAATGACTTCGATGGGCGTCTGGAAAGCGCGCCGGGCGTGCTTCCGCGGCCGCGCCGCCAGCGGGTTGCCGAGCCGGAGCCGAAAATTTACGACGAATTGCTGCGCGTCTGGATTCGTGACCTCCACGAAACCCTCACTCCAAGCGGCATCGAATCATTCATGCAGTGCCCTTTCCAGTTTTTTGGCCGGTCCACCCTGAAGCTGGAGACCGCGCCGCCACGCCAGCGGGAGCGGCTGGACACGCTGGTTGCAGGCGGCATTGTGCACGAAGTTTTGGCGGCGTGGCAGCCCGGCGTCAGCCTGGATGAGCTTTTCGCCCGGGCGTTCAGCAAGGCGGTTACCGAATTCAGACTGGCGCCTGGCTACCGTAGTGAGGCCCTCCGGCTGGAGATGATCGCCAGCTTGCGCCGTTTTCTGGCTGGCTTTCCGCCATCTGGTAATCGCAGAGTGCGCACCGAGCAGCCGTTCCGTTTATTGCTCCCCGCCGGTGTCGCCGTATGTGGGCGCATCGACCGCTTCGAGGTGGATCCGGAGGGTAACGCCTTCATCTTCGACTTCAAATACTCCACTGCGGCCAGCGTTTCCAACCGCGTGCGTGAGCACTCCGAGGGCCGCCGCGTGCAAGGCGGACTGTATCTGCTGGCTATCGAGCGTTGCTTCGGCCTGCGTCCCGCCGCTATGCACTATTGCGCTATGCGCGGTAAACTTACCAGCCCTTCGGGCTGGACAACCGCAGAGGATTTGCAGGAGCTGGCGTCCAAGGCCGAACAATACACACTGGATGCGGCTGGCAGGATTCGCTCCGGCGCCATACGCCCCGAGCCTGCCGACGCTGCGCAGTGCGGCTACTGCGAATTCCGGGACGGCTGCCGGGTCGAGATCCTGGCGCGTGCGCTTGTAGCCGCCGGGGAGGCCGAATGAAGTTCTCCGCGGCACAACTGGAGGCCATTACGCGCTCCGGCCAGGACGTCTGCGTCAGCGCCGGCCCGGGCTCAGGTAAGACGCGGGTGCTGGTGGAGCGCTTCGCCTGGCTGGTGGAACAGGGCGTCTCGCCTCTGCGCATCCTGGCCATCACCTTCACCGATAAGGCGGCCAATGAGATCAAGCAGAGGCTGGTCAAGCGCTTTGAAAAGGATGCAGGCCTTCGCAGCGGAATGGAGCGCGCCTGGGTGTCGACCATCCATGGTTTTTGCGCCCGCTTGCTGCGAGAAAACGCTTTGGCGGCCGGCTTGGATCCCGCTTACATGATCCAGGAAGAAGCTGCCGGGGCCTTGGATCCCATAGAAACCGCTGAGCGAGCTCTCGACGAATTATTCGCCGAGCAACCCAGCGCTTTCGGACGGCTCTTGGAGGCTTTGCCGGATCGTGACTTGGCGCGCACTTTGGTGCGCGTTTACGACGCCATCCGGACCGCTGCCGCAGGGTGGAGCGAAGTCGAATACCGTGGAGGCCTGGCTGCCGCCAGCGCGCTTGAAAAGTTGCGGGCGCAGGCCCGGACCGTCGTGGAAAGTTCAACGGCGGGGTGGAACGCTTCTCAGCAAGAGTATGCCGCGCGGCAACGCGAGTGGGCGCGGAGCTTGCTCGACCAAGGACAACCACCCCGCTGGCGGGAACTTCTGAGTCTGATCGATGAGTTCGATTGTGACTTAACCCGCCTGAAGAAGGGCAGCCCGGTTCGCGACGCCCTTTCGCGCATCAAGAAGGAGTTGCTCGCTCCCGCCCGTTCGGCAGTGATCGGAGCCCTATTCAGAAACGAAGGACAACTCTTGCAGCAGGCTCTGGCGCGTTTCGACGCCTTATACCGCGAGCAAAAGCGCGCCGCCGCCGTTCTGGACTTTGCGGATCTGGAGGAACATGCCATTCGGCTGCTGGAAGGCAATCCGGCTGTCCGGGCGCGTCTCCAGCGGAGCTTCGACGCCATTTTGATGGATGAATTACAGGACACCGACCCGTTGCAGTGGCGGCTGGTCGACCTGCTGCGCCGCGAGGGCCGGTTCTTCGCCGTGGGCGATATAAATCAGTCCATTTACGGCTTCCGCCATGCGGAGCCGGAGGTGTTCCGCCGCTACCGGCGTTCTATTGAGCAGCGCAACCTTGCCGTGGATGTTCTGGCGGAAAACTACCGTAGCCGCGGCGGCATCCTTTGGGCTGCCGGGCGCGTGCTGGAGGGGGCCGCCGGCATAGAACCGATGCCCCTGACCGCATGTGGCGCCTTTGCCGAAAAGAGCGATCCCAGCGTGGAAATTATTGCCGTTTCGGCGGAAACCAGCACCGCCGGCAGTGAGCTGGAGGCCCGCTGGGTGGCGCGCCGGATCCGTGAACTGGAGGGCGCTCTGCTTATCGGTCCGCCTGAAGCGCCGAGGACGGCGCGTTTTTCCGATATGGCGGTGCTGGTCCGCACCACGGCTTGCATCGAACCCTTGGCGGCGGCGTTCGTCGAATTCGGGATTCCCTATCTGCAAAGCAAGGGGCGGACGTTTTTCGCCTCGCGCGAAGTCTTGGACTTGATCAACTGGTTGCGTGTGCTGGCCAATCCGCTTGATGAGATCAGCCTGGCGGCCGTGCTGCGTTCGCCGCTGGTGGGCGCCAGCGACGAAGCGCTGGCGCGTTTGAAAACCAAAGGCCACCTTTGGAAATCGCTTTGCGCACTCGCGGCTCCAGCTTCCGGCTATGATCCCGCCGAACTGGAACGCTTGCTCGATACGTGCGCCTTGATCCAACAATTGCGCAAACAGTCTGACTACGTTTCCCCCGACTGGCTTGCGGCCCGCATCCTGGACGAGTCCGGCTATCTGGAGGGCATCGAAGCGCGTGCGCGCGCCAACATCGAGAAGTTTCTGGCTATGGTTCGGGACCTGCACGCCACTAGCCGGGGTCCGCTGTCTCAGATATTGGAAAAACTGGATGCCTGGCGGAGCCAGCAGCCTGAGCCGGATGCGCCGCCGGCCGAAGCCGCCGACGCGGTGAACGTGTTGACCATACACGGCGCCAAAGGGCTTGAGTTCCCGGTTGTTTTCCTCGCCGCCATGCACAAGGGAACCGCCAACCAGGCGCCGCCGGTCATCTACCATCCCGCCACGGGTTTGGGAGCGCGCTGGCAGGATCCATATACCGGGGAGACAGTGGCGGATGATGCCCATCAGGCCGCCCAGCAGCTCGACAACCAGCGCGACGAGCAAGAGCGGGACCGTTTGCTCTATGTCGCCATGACGCGCGCCGCCGAGCACCTGGTGATGTCATTTGCGGTTTCTAATAGGTCAACATCGCCCTGGCCCAAGCTGGTGCTAGCCAAGTTGGGCGTGAGCACTGACAAGTTCGACAATACGCCCGAATTGGTCAACGGAATGCGGGTTTTGCGCGCCAGTTCTGCGCCGCCACCGTGGGAAGCCAGCCGCCGGAGCGCCGGCGCGGCCGCGCCGCTCCATTTGGACCGCCCTGCACTTACAGGGCAACACGACTCGACGGTGACAGTGACTGCGGTGGCGCTGTTCCAGGCATGCCCGCGGCGGTATTTTCTCCAGCGTTACCTTGGGTGGCCGCCTGCCAGCGGGTCAGGGCTCCGTCTTCTGGAAGTGGAGAGCGACGCGCCCGCCGACGCCGGCGAACTGGGACGCCAGGTTCATGCGCTGCTGGCCGGGCTAGGGGGCGGGCCGGTGGATCCGGAAGCGATCGAACTCGCGGACCGTTTTCGAACCAGTGAACTAGGGCGGCGCGCAAGCCGCGCCAGCCGCATCGAGCGCGAATTCGATTTTCTGATGGAACTGGATGGCGTATTATTGCGCGGCCAAATCGATTTGTGGTTTGAAGAGGGCGGGGAACTGGTGCTGGTGGATTACAAGACCGGCAGCGGAGAAGATGACATCGCGGCCTACGCGCTGCAATTAAGGCTTTATGCGCTGGCTCTGGAGCGTATCTGTGGGCGGCTGCCGGACCGCGCCGTGCTTTGCTATCTGCGTTCAGGCAGTATGGTTGAGGTGAATCTGAACGCCCGTGCGCTCAACGACGCCCGCCAGAAGCTTGCCGCCCTAGGGCGTGCCCAAGACTCGCTGGATTTTCCGCTCCGGCAAGGTCCCCACTGCCTGCGCTGTGGCTATTACGGCGGAGCTTGTCCGGCCGGACACCGCTAGCCGCGGGCGGCCTCCCTATTCCGTCTTGTCTTGATCCGCCCCGCGCGCCGCCATGCGCCTTTCCAAAGCCTGCATCAGGCGCTGATGCACGTCCTCGGGCAATGGCTGCAACTCCATGCCCTTGTATATCTGGATGGTCTTCTTGGTGGTGTCGTAAACCACCCAGCAGTTGGGGGACTCTGAGATGAG
>CAYSBM010000075.1:0-2767 GCA_964429095.1 uncultured Solibacteraceae bacterium
GCGGCCCCATTGAAGCACCGGGAATCTTGCAATTGGTGGTTCCCGGCACACGCAATTTCCGCGCTCTTCAGAGCGCGGCCCCAGTGAAGCATCCCGGCACAGTCCAGCGAGAACCTCACGTCGCATTTCCGCGCTCTTCAGAGCGCGGCCCCATTGAAGCAGGCGCAGGCTGCCGGCCGGACGCGGCTCGCAGCCGCTAGCGGTAGTTCACTTCCCGCGAGCTCCAGTTGTGATAGGAAAAATACGCCTGATCCAGCCCCGTGACTTTCACCTTCGACTGGTCCGGAAGCGGCTGGCTGCCCACTGCCAAATACGCCCCGCCGGCGGCATCGTTGGCCGGCAAGCCCAGCAAGACATAAGACGGTATATCGAAGTACCCCGCTCCGGCGCGCTCGGCGCAAAAGAACGTGGCCGCCACCTTGTTCACCGTATCGACGCTCGAGCCGGTAATGGCGACCAGGTCACGGGCTGCGTCTGCGCCTGTCCACGTCACCCGGTAGCCTCCGGCGCGGGCAATGTCGATGCGCGCGCCGGGAATATTGGTCCAGCTCACCGGGGGGCGCAACTGCTGGGTCAGGCGGAACGGGCCCACCCCGGGACCGCCCGAACCGTTGTCGGCCACGTAATCACCCTCGAACAGATACGGCGGCAAAGGCGCCAGATTCGTCTCGCCACCCACGTACGCAAAGTAACTTCCTTCGGCCACCGCCTTAATTTCCTTCACCACCCCGCCGGGATTTTTCACGAAGAGCGCCGGCCCTGCCTCCAGCGGATCGGGCTGGTACAACGGAGGCGAAGGCACATCGGCGACCGCCGACACTTGCACGGCGCAGGAGCCGAAGCCGGTGAAACGCACGGGCGCGTTATAGCGGATCGCCCGGCTGGTCTCGAAGCGCTGGAAACGGGCCCAGACGGTCTCGCTGGTTTGCGCCGGATTGGGCGCCGGCGCCTGAAAGATGCCGCGCCGGTTCAACTCGATCCAGCCCGCGGCCAATGGCTCGCCCGCGCTCATGCGCTTATAATCGGCCGCCGTGAATCCCAAAGGATCTTCGCAATAGCTGCCCGATTCGGAAATGGACATAGTGGCGGTGTTGCTCACCCCCTGCCCGCTCTTGATGGCCACCGGCACATAACATCCTGCCACGCCGCCGGGCACGTAAAAGTAAATCTCATCAACGCCCGCGCAGCAGCCGGAGCGGCCCGCATAGAAGAGCTGGGCGCGCTTGCCTCCCACATAAATTTCGATATCTGCGCCCAGATCGCCGGGCAGCGGTCCGGCGGCTTCGTCACCTCCTCTCACGGCTCCCAGGCCCGTTCCCCAAAGGCTTACCAGTTCGCCCGGATGCGCCGCCTCAAGCAGCGTGTTCACCGGCCGGGCGGCGCCCCGCACCATCTGGATCACCGCCGGGCCGTTACCCTGTGAGTTCAAGGTAAAAATTCCGAACGCGGCCTCTACTACCCGGATCGGCGCAGGCGGCCCGGTCAATCCCGCATACGTCACCACGATGGAGCCGTCTCCGGCAGGGGTGCGGGAAGGCAGAATGGCCGCCTGTTGGGTGGCTGAGGTGTATACCATGATGGCGTCCACCGTCACGCCGCCCACCGAGACTTTCAGCGAAGTCCCCAGCAGGTCTTTCGGCAGCGGCCAGCTTTCGGCCTGATAAATGCCGCGCGGCCCCAGGTTGCGCCCAAACACCACAAACATTGACCCCTGCGCCACGCCAAAAGCGGCTAAGCCCGGCAGCGTATAACTGGCGGCGTTGAGCACCGGCCCTTCGATGGTCGGCTGGGCGCAGGCAACGCCGCCTAGGAGCGCGTACAGCGTCAATACCTGAATGAGTCTGGCGCGCATCGCTCACCTCCCTGACTCACCTGTGACTATCGTCGCTGGCAGGCGCGCCCGAAAGCAATCGCGGCTTTGCCTTAGATTCTCCCGGCGAGATCTACCAATCGACGACCGAACCGTCATCGGCGTCGTAAGTTTCCGGATTCCTCCAGTCATGACCGATCTTACCGGCCAGAGCGTCTTCGTCCAGTTCGATCCCCAGTCCTGGTCCGGAAGGCAGCGCCACATATCCGTTCACCACTTCGAACGGCTGCTTGAGATAACCCGCGCCGAGGGTGGCCTGTTCCTGGCACAGGAAATTCGGTATTGATGCCGCCAGTTGGATGCCCGCGGCCAGCGAAATCGGCCTCAGCGGATTGTGCGGGGCGATGGTGGCGTAGAAGGCTTCGGCCAGGCCGGCGATCAGGCGCCCTTCGGTGATTCCGCCCGCATGGCACAAGTCCGGCTGCAAGACCGTAGCCGCCCGCTTCTCAAGCACTTCGAGGAAACCCCATTTTGTGAAGACCCGCTCGCCAGTGGCGATTGGAATGGGTGTCGAGCGGGCGATTTCCGCCATCACGTCGTGATTCTGCGCCTGGCAGGGCTCCTCCACGAACATGGGCTGGCAAGGCTCCAGCGCCTTGATCAGCACTTTGGCTGCCGCCGGGCTGATGGCGCCATGAAAATCGATCGCGATATCCACTTGCTGGCCCGCGACGCGCCGCATTTCGGCGAATTGCCCGGCAGCATAGTCAATCGCGGCCGGCGTCTCAATGTAACGCATGGGACGCTTCCTGGCGGGGGAAGTCTTGAAGGCCGTGAACCCTTGGGCCATCAGTTGTTTCACGTTCGCGGCGCTGGCGTGCGCATATACGCGCACGCGGTTGCGCGTGGGGCCGCCCAGCAGTTCGTACACCGGACCGCCCAGCGCTGTCGCGTGGG
>CAYSBM010000075.1:2777-6065 GCA_964429095.1 uncultured Solibacteraceae bacterium
ACCGCCCCGGTAGAATGCGTGGCGGTAGATGGCCTGCCAGTGGTGCACCACGCGCCGCGGATCTTTGCCCACCAGGTAGGGCTCGATCTCTTTCACAGCTTCGGCGCAAGTCCTGGCCCGCCCTTCCAGAATAGGTTCGCCCAGGCCCACGATCCCGGCGTTGGTGTGCACCTTCAAAAACAGCCAGCGCGGCTTGACCAGCAGCGTCTCCAGGCGGGTGATCTTCAGGTTGTCGCGCAGCGGCGCCGGCGCCTGCTTGGAGGCGCGCTCGATGGCCTCGGCGCGCTCGAAAGCGGCAAACGCCGCGGCGGCGCCGGCGGCGAAAAACCCTCTTCGGCTGCTTGTGCTGGAGATGGACATGAGCGTGGGCCTTGCTCCCACCCTTCTATCTCAGTTGAAAGACAAGGTCAAGCAACAACCCAAGGAGTGCTCTAATAGTTGCCATGCGGCCATTGATTTTGGTGACGGGCGCAACCGGCTATGTGGGGAGCCAACTGCTAAAGGCGCTTCTAAGAGCCGGCCATCCCGTGCGCTGCCTGGTCCGCCGCCCGGAGGCCCTCGGCGAGGATGTTCGCGGCCGGGTGGAGGTGGCCCGTGGCGACGCGCTCGATCCTGCCAGCTTGCGCGCGGCCCTGGAGGGAGCCGGCACAGCCTATTACCTGATCCACTCCATGGCGGGGGCGGGATCTTTCGAAGAGAAGGACCGCACAGCCGCGCAGTTGTTTGGGCGCGCCGCGCGCGAGGCAGGCCTGGAGCGCATCATTTACCTGGGCGGGCTGGGCCGCCGTGAGAAGCTCTCAGCGCATCTGCGCAGCCGCCAGGAGGTGGGCGAGATCCTGCGGTCCAGCAGCGTTCCGGTTATTGAATTCCGGGCCTCGATCGTGATCGGCGCCGGCAGCCTCTCCTTCGAGATGATCCGCGCGCTGGTGGAACGCCTGCCGGTGATGGTTGCGCCGCGGTGGGTCGCGGTGCCCGCCCAGCCCATCGCCATCGATGACCTGTTGGCTTACCTTCTGGCGGCCCTGGACTTGCCCGCTGGCGCCAGCCGGGTGTTTGAGATCGGCGGAGCGGACCGGGTATCCTACGGAGGCCTGATGCGGGAGTACGCCCGTCAAAGGGGATTGAAGCGGGTCATTCTGCCCGTGCCCGTGCTCACGCCGCGCCTGTCCAGCCTGTGGCTGGGCCTGGTCACGCCGCTGTATGTCCGCGTGGGCCGCAAACTCATCGACAGCATCCGGCACCCCACGGTGGTTGAGGATGACGCGGCGTTGTCCGTTTTCCCAATCCGTCCTCGCGGATACCGGGAAGCCATCCGCGAAGCGCTCGCCCAACCGCACGCCGGGCTGCTCATGGATTCGCGCTCCATCCGCGTTTCCGTGCCGCCGGAGCGCGCCTTTGAACCCATAGGCCGGATCGGGGGACGCACCGGCTGGTACTACGCCAACTGGCTCTGGGAACTGCGCGGCGTTTTGGATCGCATGGCGGGCGGAGTGGGCTTGCGAGGCGGCCGCCGCCATCCGGGTGAACTGCGCGCCGGCGACATTGTGGATTGGTGGCGCGTGGAAGCCTGCGAACCCGGACGGCGCCTGCGCCTGGCCGCTGAAATGAAGCTGCCCGGACGCGCCTGGCTGGAATTTGAGGTGGCCGGGGATTGCTCGAGCAGCACAATCCGCCAAACCGCCATCTTCGATCCGCGGGGCTTGCTGGGACGGGCTTACTGGTATGCGGTCTACCCCCTGCACCAACTGGTCTTCAAGGGCATGCTACGCAGCATCGCCGCCCATGCTGAACGCGGAGCCCGCATTTGAGTTAGGATGCTTTCCTACGCGGCGCCGCCCGGCCCATGGCCCGCCTTGACACGGCTACGCGCGGCGTTAAACAATGGCCTTCCAACCGGGCGTGGGCGGGCCGGTGAAGTTTGATTGCCGGTTCACTTTCCGGAGAAAGGCTGATGAGATATGCGCCGCCTGCCGCGCGACACCATGACTGCACGCCAGCGCATTGAGGCCACTCTGCGCGGCGAGCTGCCTGACCGCGTGCCCATCTTCGACCTGATTCAGCACATCCCCTTGATCGAGTACGTCACCGGCGAGAAGCTCACTCGCTCGAACGCTCTCGATCTGTTGTGCCACACCATCGGCCAGCGCCTGGATATCACGCGCGGCATCGCCCCTCCGGCCGAGGAAACCATCGTGCGGCATCCGGACGGTTTCGTCTACAAGCAGGAGTGGTGGACCACCTGGCTCATAGAGCGCCCCTTTCAGGATGCCGCCGGCCTGCTGGAATACATTCGCCGCAACACGGATGAAATTTATGACCGCCGGCCGGGCGACATGTGGACGTTCGCCGGCAAGAGCAACGTGTGGGGCCATGCCTCTAAGAGCCCGCGGGAACAGTTCCTTGAGTTGCAGGAAAAATGCGGCGAAAACACGGTCCTGTTCCCTTTCGAGAGCCCCGTGGGACTGGATACGGCGCACATCCGCGCCGGCCTGGAACTGATTATTTACGCCTCCGACGAAACCCCCGAACTGCGGTCGAACTGGCTGGAGGCGCTCAACTGGAACGAGATTCAGCGCGTGCACGAATCCGCCGACGCTTCGCTCAGCCCGGTAGCGCTGGTCTACAGCGATCTGGCCGACAAGAACCAGCCCCTTTTCTCGCCGGCCTTTCTGCGCCGGGAGTTCTTTCCGCGGCTGAAAAAGTTGGTCGATGCCTGGCATTCTCACGGGATCAAGGTTATTTACCACTCCGACGGAAATCTGTGGCCCCTACTGGAGGATTACAAGGCGGCGGGTGTCGATGGCATCAATCCGCTTGAACCGCTCGCCAAAATGTACGTGGGAAAGGTGCGCAAGAGTTATCCTGAGTGGATTCTGATGGGGGGCATGGACGCCAGCCAGTTGCTGCCTTATGGCAGCACGGATGAAGTGCGGGCGCAGGTTCGCAAGTCGATCGACGAAGCCGGTGCGCAAGGGCGGCTCTGGCTGGGATCGAGCACTGAGATTCACCCCGCGGTGAAGTTGGAAAACGTCCTCGCCATGTGGGACGAGATCGAAACCTACGGCTATTACGCAAGATAAAAGATCTGCTCAAGCCGCGTGAAGCCGGTGTCCGGCCGCTTGCCCTCCAGATCCTCAAAAAACGGCGCCATTTCGGCCTGCCAGCGATGGTTGATTTCTCTGCTCTCCATGCCGGCCAAAGCCTTCTCCAGGCTGGGCGTTTCGAAATAGACCACCAGTAGCCCGTCGGGCCGCAACTCCAACCAGTAGTTGTGCGAGCCGGTCTCCC
>CAYSBM010000075.1:6075-10777 GCA_964429095.1 uncultured Solibacteraceae bacterium
CCGGTGGCGCTGCTTGTATTCTTCCAGCCGGTCCGGTTTCACCTTGAGCAGAAAACAGACTCTCTCCATGCCAGGTAAGCTAGCATAAAATTTGGCGCGGGGACTTCCCCAGCGCGGGTGAACAGTTGGCACAGGCTGTGTTTGGCCAATTGCCGGGGCCTGCTCCCGAGTGGCGGGAGGGCGCAGGGGTGGTGTAGTATAAAGGTTTGCGGCTCATGGCGCGCAATAAGGGTGCGCGTCTCCTGATAGCAGCCTTCCGGTAGACCAACAAATCAAAGAGGATCGTTATGTACGCTGTGATTGAGACGGGCGGAAAGCAGTACCGGGTATCGCCCGGAGATACTATCGAAGTTGAAACCCTCGAAGGCGAGGTCGGCGGCGCTGTGGAGTTCGACAAGGTTCTGGCGGTGGTGAAAGGCCCCGAAGAGGTGGTTGCGGGACCGGCCCTGACCGGCGCGAAAGTGAAGGGCACCATCACGGCGCATGGGCGGGGCGACAAGATTCTGGTCTTCAAGTTCCGCCGCAAGAAACAATACAAGAGGACCATCGGGCACCGGCAGAATTTTACTGCGGTGAAGGTGGACGAGATCGTCGCCTAAGGGGAGCGCGATATGGCACACAAGAAAGGGTTAGGCAGTTCGCGGAACGGCCGCGATTCGAACGCGCAGCGGCTGGGTGTAAAGGTGTTCAGCGGCCAGATGGTGACAGGCGGATCCATCCTGGTGCGGCAGCGCGGAACCAAGATCAAGCCCGGTGAGAACGTGGGGCTGGGCAAAGACGACACGCTGTTTGCCCGAATTAGCGGTGTGGTTGAGTACCGCGACCGCGGGCGGCTGGGCAAGTTTGTAAACGTCCGCGCCGCCTCCTGAATGCACCGTTCGGACGGAATCTTTCTCCTTCATGCAGGCCGCCTGTTGCCAACCGGCGGCCTTCTTTATGTTTGTTGACGAAGCCAGGGTTTACGTCAAGGCGGGTGACGGCGGCAACGGCTGCCTGGCGTTCCGGCGGGAGAAGTACGTCCCTCGCGGCGGTCCCAGCGGCGGAGACGGCGGCCGCGGAGGCGACGTCATTTTCGTGGCCAGCGTCCATCACAACACGCTGCTGCACTTCCGTTTCAACCCCGAACACAAGGCCGGACGCGGGCGCCACGGCGAGGGCAGCAACCGCACCGGCCGCGACGGCGCCTCGATCGAAGTCCCCGTGCCCGTTGGAACCATGGTTTACGACGAGCAGACCGGCGAACTGATCCACGATTTCACCAAGCCTGGCGAACGGTTTACGGTGGCCCGCGGAGGCCGGGGCGGCCGGGGCAACGCGCGTTTCGCCACTTCGACGCATCAGGCGCCAACCGAGCATGAACCGGGCCAGCCGGGCGAGGAACGGCGGCTGCGGCTGGAGTTGAAACTCTTGGCCGACGCCGGTCTGGTAGGGTTCCCCAATGCTGGAAAATCGACTTTCATTTCGCGTATCTCGGCCGCGCGTCCTAAGATCGCCGACTACCCCTTCACCACCCTGACGCCAAACCTGGGCGTGGTCGATGCGGGCGGCGGGCGAGCCTATGTGGTCGCGGATATTCCCGGTCTGATTGAGGGTGCGCATCTGGGGCACGGCCTCGGCACACAGTTCTTGCGCCACATCGAGCGTACCCGCCTGCTGGTGCATCTGGTGGACGTCTCGGAAGCCACAGGCCGCGACCCGGTGAACGATTTCGAGATCATCTTGCGGGAATTGGCCAGTTTCAGTCCGGAGATGGCCTCCAAACCTATGCTCCTGGTAGCGTCGAAAATGGATGCTGCTCAAGACATGGGCCGGGTTGAGGCACTGGAACGGCTGGCGGCGGAGCGTGGTCTGGAGTTCTTCCGTCTTTCGAGCGTTACCGGCCTGGGCGTGGAAGCGCTGAAACACCGCATTGGCGAGATCTGCCTGGCCGCGCCGCCTTCTTCTACTGAGTGACTGGCGCGTGAGGCGCCGGCCGGCAGGCCAGCGCGGCCGGTGGCAAATTTACCACTGAGATCAAGAGAGCGGTGTTCAGGAACCCGTATGCGGGGATGAGCCATGCGCCGATGGTAAGCGCGCCCGCGCAGGCGCCTACCAGGTCCCAGGCATAGAGCTTACCTGCAAGGCCCGGAGCGCCCCCGCCCGCCAGGTACACCCGGCAAGCTGCGGGAAACTGCCATCCGCCAAGCATGCCCGCTAGTGCGGCCAGCAAAGGGAACAGGAGATGGCGCCCGGCGAACACGGCCGCGCTGCCTTGCGCCCCGGCCAGCGCCGCCATGACGCCGGTCAAGGCGACCGCCGAACCGGCTGCCATCCAGCCTAGAGCCGCCAGCACGCGCGCCGGCATCCTGCTTTTCAACCCTCGCCAACTTCCTGCCGCCATGCCTCCCATGAAGGCGCCGGTCACCATGGCGATTTCCTTGTAAACTACACCGTAAAGCGCCTGGTAACCCAGCAACAGCAGCAGTTCGAGCGCCATCATGGTAAAGCCCATGGCCGCTACTGAGATGCAGGCCAGAGACCGTGCGGGCGCCGGGCGGCGCGAGCCAAGCAGCGCCAGGGCAGCCATCGAGAAGAACGCCGCCACGGCGACGGCCATCCAGGGGATTCCGGAGAACGCCTCCAACCAGGTGTTGGTGCGGCCGCGAAACTGCGCACTCCAGAGGACGGAATTGAAGTAATAGGCCACCGGGGCGAAATCACGGTTCACGGGCGTTGCGGGTTGCGGCCGTATGGCGAGCTCGAGTTGGAGTCTGCGGTCTTCAGCTAGCCGGAAGGGAAGATCAAAGGGGTTCACGTATTGCGCTTCGATGCGGCGCGACTTCAATCGCAATGCCAGTTGCTGAGGGTCCGTCACCAGTGGCGCCCTTCGGTTGGAGGCGAAAAAGTGCACCGTCGCGCCCGGGTACGCCGCCACTTGCAAGAATGCCCGGCGCAAGGTCTGGTTTATGCATCGCAGAAAGGCGCCGCGCTGCGGGCTGATGTAGTTCTCACCCCCGGTAAGGCGGAAGGAAAACACGCCCCCGGGCGCCAGACGGCGCGCCGCCTCCCGGAAGAATTCCAAAGTATAGAAGCGGTTCAATTGGGCGGTTTGCGGATCGGGCAGATTCACGATGATGACATCGAATCTCCGCCGGCAGGTTTTCAGCCACAGCCGCGCATCTGCGGTGTGCAGATGGACACCCGCAGGGGGTTCAAGGCCGAAGTACGTGGACCCGATGCCGTACAGCGCCGGATCCAGTTCCACGCAATCGATGCGTTCCAGGCTGGGATGCTTGAGCGCTTCGGCGATGCCGCCGCCGAGTGCGCCGCCGACCAGCAGCAGCGAACGGGGCTCGGGATGCTGGAGCAAAGCGAAGTGCACGGATTCCTCCGCCTCGGCGGCGTTGGCCTGGCTGGCAGCCACCAGGCCGTTCTCATACAGCGTCCGGTTGCCGGCCTGGCCCACCCCCACCAGATTCGCGTACGGCGAGTTGAGGTAGGCCTCGAGCGGCCAACCGCGCCCCTACCACCCCAGGGCCGTCCGGGGACGGCCGGGTGCGGCCGCCGCCAGCAGCACGACCAGAAGCCCCAGCGCAACTGCGCTCTTGACTCTACCGGACCGGCTCAGCAAGACAGCAGCCATGATGAGATTACTGCCGGCGCCGAGGAGCGCAATTTCCATGGAATCGCAACGGGCTACCAAAATAAGACCCGTCGCCAAACCACCGGCCAGAGCGCCCAAAGCCTCCAGCAGGTAGACCCGCCCGGCGGCCCCGCCAGCATGGCCTGGAGCAGCGGCTCCGAGTGCCTGGGCGGCGGCGGCAAACAGAGCACCTGACATCGCACAGAACAAGTTCAGCGCCGCCAGTGCGGCAACGAGCGCGAGCCAGGGAGGAAGCGCTTCGCCGGGCAGCGCGCCGCATACGGCGCGAATCGAGCGAACGGCGAACACGGTGAGCGGCAACGCCAGACCGCTGAGAATTTCCAGACAGATCAGACGCTCGAGCGGGGAGCGGGGCTGCGCACGGCCGCCCAGCGTGCTGCCCAGCGCGGTCCAAGCCAGCCAGGCCGCCAGCGCCAGCGCGATGATGATCTCATTGCCTTGGAACACAACCAGAAACTCGCGCAGGAAGATGGTCTGCGCCATGACGGCGGTGAATCCGATCAGTGCAATGGCGGCGGCGAGCACGTCGTTCGTCCTAAAATTAGCACGGAGGCGCCATGGCGCAAACCACAGGCGGCACGGAAGACCGGCGCAGGATGCTCATCGAGGTGGCGCGCCTAAGCGGCGCAGGAGCCGCCATGGGTGCCGCCGTATGGTGGCTGAGTGGCCGGAGCCGCCGCCCCGAGGAGCCCGTGGCGGTCAACGCCCAGCGGGATCACACCGTAGCCCGGGAAGCGGTTCAGGCCGATGTGGCGGTGGTCCAGGGCGAGGCCGCCGGCGCGCTGGCGCGGCGCGCCGTCGAAGAGTTGGGCGGCATGGAGCGGTTCGTTTCCCGCGGCGACGTTGTAGTTCTCAAACCCAACATCGGCTGGGACCGCACGCCCGAACAGGCGGCCAACACCAATCCGGAAGTTGTGGCTGAAGTGGCCCGCATGTGCCTGGAGGCCGGCGCCCGGCGAGTGATCGTGACAGATGTTCCGGTGAATGAACCGCAGCGCTGTTTTGCGCGGAGCGGGATCCAGGCTGCGGCCCGGCAAGCGGGCGCCGAGGTGATCTTGC
>CAYSBM010000076.1:0-4035 GCA_964429095.1 uncultured Solibacteraceae bacterium
CGCCCCTGTGCAGCAATCAGAACCGGATGCGCAGTCGCAGCTCTACTTGCCGCGGATCGAATGTGTTCGAGGCGTCGATGGTGCCGTAATTCGAATTGGTGCCCATTCCCACCTCGAGGCCGCGCGAGGGGTCACGCGTGGGCTGCAGGCTTCCCGCGCTGACGCTCCTCATGCGAGGCTTGAACTGCACGTTGTTCATCGCGTTGGTGGCCTCGGCCGACAGCAGCAACTCGACGCGCTCCTTCACTCTGAAGTTCTTCTCCAAGCTTAGGTTCAGGTTGTCGCGTCCGGGACCGGTAATGTCAGCGTAGTTGGTCGCCGCCGTGCCCCACCACAGCATGTCGAGGATCGTGTTGCCGTTGGCGGCGGTCGTGGTGGCGCCTCGGAAAGCGCCCACGTTGTACTTGAGGAAGCAGAAGGCGCACGGGGTGATACGCTGGCCGTTGGGCAGCGTCACTGTGGTCTTGCCGTCATACCAGCGTTGTAACTCCTTCGGAACTTCCGCGGGAGCACCCGGGATGCGGATCGGACGCCCGTTGATCGCATTGGTGTTGCCGCCACCGATGTTGTTGGGAGTGCCGGTCTGCGCGAGGTAGGCCCCGCCGATCTTCCATCCGCCTGCGATCGCGTTGAGGAAACCACCTTTGTCCGCCCAACGCTTGCCACGGCCGAACGGGAGTTCATAGACCCACGTGGCCACGAAACGGTGGCGGATGTCGTGGTCGCTGAAGCGCTGGTTGTTGCGCAGATTGCGGCGATCGAGGTCGCCGGGGATGTTGCCTACGGCTTCCGAGCCGCCGTTCAACTGCATTTCACCTTGCACAAAGTCCAGCGCTTTGCCCCAAGTGTAGTGCGTGTTGACAAGGAAGCCATTGGAAAACTGTCGGTTTACGCCGAACGTCAATCCGTGGTAGTTGTTCCAGCCGATGGGCGCCATGTGAGCGTAATTACCGAGCAGCGGAAACAGGTTATAGATCAGTTCGCGGTTCACGGTGCGCGCATTCCAGGGCGCCTGGAAGGCGTTGAGGTCTCCCGAGGTCGGCTGATATGGGTTCGCCACCTGAATGTTGCGCGGATCGCTGGTCCCGTTGTTCGCGATCCATTCTTGACGGAACATCTGGATGGCGGCATCCGGATAGAACTGGCGCGCGTTGAAGGGCAGTCGCGCATACGGAAGCCGGTAGCCGCGCAGTCCGTTGTACGTGGCCGAGACCTGGTACCGGCCGAACAGACGCGTCTCGATGGCGGCGTTCCACTGTTGCACCCGGCCGCCTTTGTAGTCGTTGCGCACGAACGTGATGTTGCCGGTGCCGTACAGGCGCGCATCGTCGGGGTCCCTGCCGATCGGCAGAACGATGCGGTTGACGGCCGAGTCGTAGAACTTCCCCACAGGTACGCCGCTCGGGGCGCTGCCGTATGGGGCGTTGATGGTCCAAGGCGAGAAGGCGGTCATGTTGTAGTAATACGGGCCGCCGTTGAAGCCGGTATTGGATGGAATCATGGAGAGCCCGTAGCCTGCCCGGAACACGATATCCTCTTTAAGGCGGTAGGCCATGCCGAGACGCGGCTGGAAGTCCAGCGAGTTGTTGTCCCAGTAATTGCGGCTGGTTCCTTGTGTGCCGGGGAAGCCCCATTTTCCAAAAGCCCCCCATTTGTTCTTCTGGCCGAGGTCGACGGGCAGAAGCCGGTCGAAGCGGTCGGTGGGGCCGGGCTGCCGGTCGAAACGCAGGCCGAGGTTCAGAGTCAAGCGGCTGGTGACACGCCAGTCGTTCTGCGAGTAAAGC
Source organism: uncultured Solibacteraceae bacterium (assembly GCA_964429095.1). Taxonomy (GTDB): domain Bacteria; phylum Acidobacteriota; class Terriglobia; order Bryobacterales; family Bryobacteraceae; genus JAJFUV01. The sequence goes on from CAYSBM010000076.1 coordinate 1,785, forward strand.
GCCCAGTATTTCGCCGATAGGGCTGGCTGGAGCGCGAAGCCCTGCTGGATAATCGTCTCGCCGTAGCCGAGAAGGAGCGAGGCGCCGCCGTGGCCGCTGCGATCCGCGGTCAGGGCGTCGCTGGGATCGCCGGTCGCGTTCACTGTGGCACGGGTGAAATTCTGATTGGTGCGGATGGAAAAAGGATACGCATTGTCGGTGAAGTTCGCCATCGAGTTTCGGTATTCCCCGCCAAATTTGAACGTCCACAAACCCATCACCTTGGTGAGATTTTGGCTGACTGTCCAGTTGGTCTGGTGCTCGCTTTTCCAAAGGTAAGCGGTGTTGGAAAGTGCGCTCCAGTAGTTGATCCCGTCCGTAACGTGAGGGATGCCGCCGAATGGGGTGGCATACGCCTGGATTTCCTTCGGGATTTTCATCTGGTCGTACAGCCCGGGGGGGCCGTTGCCGGCGATGTTGCTGGTGTTGACGCGGCTCAGGCCGAGGCGGGCATCCATGACCAGCGTGGGCGAGATGACCCAGGTGTCCCCGATGGAAGCATAGGGGTTACGGTCCTGGTTTTTGCGTCCGACGAAATCGGGCTGGCTGTAGAACGGGTTGTTCGGGCCCCAGCCCGATTCCGTGTTGATGTCGCCAAAGCTGAAGCCACCCGTGACATAGAGATTGTGTACTCCCGCGCGGTGGTCGAGACGCCCGTTGAAGTTGTTGCGGCGGAACTCCTGGGGGAACCGGGCCTGATAATTGTTCAGCAGAAAGCTCGGATCAAGCGGGGAGATGTTGGGCGTGGGGTAACTGTTGACCAGGAACCGTCCTGCCGGATCGAGCCGATCCTGCGGGATGATGCTGTTTACGAACGGCGTGCGCACATAGCGGCCGCCCTCGAAGCGCACCGACATCGGATCGTAGAGCATCAGCGGCGCCGGCGTGCCGCCGACGTTGGCCACGCTGCGGCTAAAGTCGCCGCGGCGCTCCGCCTCGGTGGGCACTGTTCGCGTGTAGTCGACGGCGCGGTTGAACTGCAAGCGCTCAAAGCTGCCGAAGACGAAAGTCCGGTCCTTGCCGTTGTACAGCTTGGGGATCCAGAGCGCTCCGCCCACCGTACCCCCGTACAGGTGTGACTTGAATGCGGGACGGCGCGACAGCGGGTTGCTCTCCCCGAGCATGTTCCGGTAGAAGGTGTTGGCGTTCAGGGCTTCGTTTCGCACCCTGTAGAAACCAGACGCGTGCCACTGGTTCGTGCCGCTCTTGGTAATGAGCTGCACCACGCTCTGGCCACGGCCGTATTCGGCCGAGTAGTTGTTCGCCTGAAGGCGCACTTCTTGGATCCCTTCCGGATTGGGCAGTACAGTCGCCTCGTTCCAGCCGTGTCCGAGCACGCTAATGCCGTCCACCTGAATGTCGTTCGAGAACGTGTCTCCGCCATTGACCGAGAAAGCCGAGAAGCTGCGGCGGCCTTCGGCGCCGATGCCGAAGCCGAAGGTGCTGGTTGAATCGCTAAATCGCGAATGGGCCTGCACCTGCGGCTGAAGCAGAACATAATACAGAGGATTGTTCTGGACATTCGGGATCGACTTGATCACGGTTTCGCCGACAGCGTTCTGCACGGCCGCACTGTCGGTCTGCAGGACGGCGGCGGAGGAGGCCACCGTGACCGATGTCTCCACTTCCCCCACTTCGAGCACGACATCGACGCGCACCGTAGCTGTCGACTCCAGTGGCACGTTCGATTTCGTGACGGTCTTGAAGCCTGGCTTTCTCACCGTAACCGAATAAAGGCCGACAGGCAGGTAGGGCACCGTGTACTGGCCAGCCTCAGTGGTACGGAATTCATACGAAATGTTTGTGTTCTGCTCGCGCACCAGGACGTCGGCGGCGGGCACGGCGGCCCCTGTGGAGTCTGTGACCGTCCCGACGATGGCGCTGGAGCGGACCTGGGCGTGAACGCACGGCGGCAACAGCAGGATTACCGCCAGTAAACCGAGTTGCATCTTCCTCATAAGGGCACCTCCCCTGAAATGGGTGAATTTCCGTACTTCTGCCCGAGCAGTTCCAGAAGCTCCCCGCCCGACTCGGGCAACAATAGCAAATCCTCCGCGGCTCTCATTGCAAGGGCGCGGTCGGCGGCAGAAACTGGCATGTCCGCCGTTCCGCCGTTTTCAATCAATAGATGGGCGGCCGCATAAGCGGCGGCGATCGCGCGCTGATACGGCTGTTGGCAGCTCTGAAGTGCTTGGGCGTGCGAGAGAATCGA
>CAYSBM010000076.1:4045-5708 GCA_964429095.1 uncultured Solibacteraceae bacterium
GGCGCCGTCAGCGCTGTTCCAGAGGTCGGCCATGCCTGCGGCTTGCGCCTCCCATGGCGATGCATCACTCAGCGAAACCGGGCAGCCGCGGATCGCCTTCACGATGAGGCTCTCCCAGGATTCCGAGCGCAGCGGACCGCTGGCCCCCGCTTCCAGCGAGGCGAGCGTGCGGACGGCGCAGACGGCGGCCGCAATGGCGCAAATCACCTCCGGCGCTTGCTTCTGGCGCAGGGAGCACAGGATTTCACGAATGAAGGGCCTTGCGCTGTCGCCACCCCGGGCTACACTACTGCCTTCGAACTGCGCCTCTGCCTGGGACCAAGCTTCCGAAACCGCTGGCGCCGACACGACGCCGACGGCCAGGATCAAGCCGGTTACGTCACCTGCGCGGAGCGCGCGCTTGAAGAGCTCCAGGCCGGCGGCGGTCTCAAGATTCACAATATCGGCCCCTGACTCGATCGCCTGCCGGATCCGGCGATCTGACGAGCTCAGGGTCACTCTCAGCGCGGCCGCAAAACCGGTCTTGTCTCTCGAGCGCTCCAAGGACCGGTGCACGCCGTGCAAAACACTCTCCCACGTGCTGGACGGTCCCGCCGCGGCGAGATCAAGATCGAAGACGGCGCCGGCGGCGGAACCGGCGGCCGCGGCCAAAAGAGATTCCGTCTGGCGAACGCACAGCCCGGCATCGCCGGGCGAGCCCGGATCCAGCTCGATCCTGAACTCCGGATAAACTACCCCACTTCCCACCACCAGACCGCACGGCAGCCGCACCGGGTGAGTCGGGCGGGCAGCCCGCCGTGTGCCGCCTCCCGCAATCCCGCCAGAGGCGGTGGCTTGCACTCCCGACGCCTCCCTCTGTTGCGCCAAAGACTTGCTGCGCCGATCCACCAACTCAAGTATTGGCCGCTCCGGCGGCGCTGTCCATGCGAGAAACGGTTAGAACCTTAGCAACATATTCACAAATAAACCCTTAAATCTACTCTGCCAACCCTGTTTGAACCGTTAGAACTTACCATCCGACTGTGGTAGGCTCACAAAGGGAGTTTAATGCCGATGGGAGGACCAGGGAAGCAGCCCGAGGCGGGCGGCTCGCCTCCACCCCGCGGCGCCCCTGTCGACCTGGTGCTCGCCCATCTGAAGACCGTGCTGGCCAGCCCGGCCTTCCGAACCAGCAAACGCTGCCAGAAACTGCTGAGCTTCGTGGTGGAGAACGCTGCCTTGGGCAGAGTCGATCTGCTGAAAGAGCGGACCATCGGCGTCGAGGTATTCTCCCGGCCTCCTGAATACGAACCTTCGGAAGACGCCATCGTGCGCGTCAACGCCAACGAGGTTCGCAAACGCCTCGCGCAGTATTATCTCAGCGCCGGCCGGCAGGGCGTCTGGTTCGAGCTGCCTGCCGGATCCTACGTGCCGGAGTTTCATTTCGGGCCGCCTGCCGAAGGAAACGCGGCCCCGTTGCCGGCCGCGACGCCGCAGTCCCCCACCCGGCACGGCCTCTTCGAGCGGCACGTGCCTCTGCTGCTGGCAGCCGCAGTCATGCTCGCAGTGGCTGGGATTCTTGGCACCGTACTCTTCTATCGCGCAAACGCGCAGGTTGAACCGATCGAGGAATTATGGGAGCCCGTCTGCACGGAAGCGCAAGCGCCCGTGGTCCGCATGCGGA
>CAYSBM010000076.1:5718-10723 GCA_964429095.1 uncultured Solibacteraceae bacterium
GGAAGAGCTCACACGCCAACGCCCTCCGTTCAGCAAACCGGTGCTCGCCGCTCCCGGCGAGATTGAAATCTTCCCGGATCAGGCCATCAACAGCCAGATGGCAAGCTCCATCCTGGACCTCGCTCTGTTCATCCAGCGGCACCATCGGACGCCGGAGATCCGGTTCAGTTCGCAGGTCCAGCTGGAAGACCTGCGGAGCCGTCCTGTGATTCTCATCGGTGCGTTCAACAATCCCTGGACACTCGACTTGAACCGCGAAATGCGGTACGCATTCGAGCGACAGGACGAACCGAACCAGCCGGTTTTTGTTGTCCTGGACAGGAAGGATCCTTCCCGGCGGTGGCGGGTTTACGAGCGGCCGCGATTCGGTTACGACAATCCCGAAGTTGATTATGCGATTTTGACCCGCATCTTCGATGCCTCCACTCGCCGTCCTCTGATCTCGGCTGCCGGAATTACGCGCCGGGGCACTCGCGCGGCAGTGGACTTCATGACCAACCCGGTTTACTGGCAGGAATTGGCCAGAACAGCCCCCAAAGACTGGAAGCGGCGGAACTTGCAAGTGGTTCTCCAAACCAACGTCGTCAACTATACACCCAGACCCCCGCGCGTTCTGGCGAGCCATTTCTGGTAACTTTGAGTCCGCCGGTGCCCGGGCAGCGCCCCGTAGACCGTTCGATCACCCGACTGGCGAGGTTCCCCTCACCGGTAGAGTCCGAAAATTTGACCGGCCCCATTCCGTTGACCAGATTGGTTCTACATTTCTTCGCACCGCCCGCTGAATTGGCGTTTTAGGGCCGGATTGTGCCGCGGCCTCAACGCGCGGCCTCCGGCCTCGGCGGCCCGCTCCACCTGCTTGGCCTCCACGCTGACTCCGGCCAGTGCAGCGTGGAATGCGGCGGCGGGCGCGGCTTTTCTTATCCCCGCTCGCGGCCGTCTCGGGTTGGCGCAAGAGCAGATCGCAGGTCCGCTCGTTAACCTGGATCAACCGGCGGACCAACTCCCGGAAACGCCGGTAGTCCTCAAGCGGCGGTCCATGGCCTTGCGCGCCGCGTTTGGCACAGCGACGGTTCGATTTCTTACTTTGCCGGAGCGCTGGGCCAGCGAACCGGGGCGCATGTCACCCACGGCCGCGAGTTAGGATTCGAGAGCCTGGTTCTGGGCGAGCAATTGCTTCAGTAAGGTGGCATCGAGTGCTATGATTACGTCTTTTTATCTGTGCGCCTCTACTGTCTCCAGAAGTGTTGTCGATTACACCATCCCGCACAAACCCTCACTTTGATGTCGTACGCCTTTCGGAAGCTTCGCGGTTGACAAGAAGCAGGCCGGTCTTGTAGTTAATTAATTAAAAGATATTCCGCTGAAGGCGGCGCGCCGGTCTGTGGCGGCGCTTCATTACTGTAGACCTTTATTCACTTTGTGAGCCGGGGATATGGCAATGGAGTGGCGGCAATTCAAGGTGGCCTCCTGCCGGAGACGGAATGGCACGGCGGATGTCCCTTCTCTAGTTCACGCTCCAGTCTGGCGGTCCCGCCGGGGCGGTCCATCGAGTTCCGGTCCGCCCATCAACAAGTCTCTGGAGGGTGAGCAGTGTCTTCAACCGTGGAATCTCAAGTTACCGGAACTGTCCTGAACCCGATAGGCGTTCACGGCTCGTCAAAACAATTCAGCTCGGCAAGCGGCGTCAAGCGCGTCGCATTGATCGGCAATTATGTGCCGCGCCAGTGTGGCATCGCCACTTTCACTACGGATCTTTGCGAGGCGCTGGACCGTGAGTTTCCTGATAAGAGCTACGTGGCGCTGCCCATCAATGATATTCCGGAGGGGTATGCCTACCCGGAACAAGTGCGGTTTGAGCTCTTTCAAGAAGATCTTTCTTCCTATCTGACGGCTGCCGACTTCCTGAATATCGGCAACTTTGATCTGGTTTGCCTCCAACACGAATACGGAATCTTCGGCGGGCGCGCCGGCAGCCATATCCTGGCGCTGCTGCGCGAACTGCGCATGCCGCTGGTGACCACCTTCCACACCGTCCTGAAAGAGCCCGACCCGTTTCAGCGCATGGTCCTGGACGAGATTGCGGCCCTTTCGGACCGGGTCGTCGCCATGACCCGCCGCAGCGCGGAATTTCTGAACGAGATTTACGGTGTTCCAGACTCTAAAATCGACATTATTCCGCACGGCATTCCCGATGTCGCTTTTGTCGACCCAAATTTCTACAAGGACCAGTTCGGCCTGGAAGGCAAGAAGGTTCTGCTCACTTTCGGGCTACTGTCGTCGAACAAGGGCATTGAACACGTGATTCGAGCGCTGCCGGCCGTAGTCGCCCGGCACCCGGACGTTGTCTACGTGATCGTCGGCGCCACCCATCCGCATGTGCAGCGGCGGGAAGGCGAATCCTACCGCCTTTCTTTACAGAGACTCGCGCGCGAACTCGGTGTAGACAAACATGTTGTCTTCCACGGAAGATATGTCAGCTCGGAAGAGTTGATTCAGTTTCTGGGAGCGGCAGACATCTATGTCACTCCCTATCTAAATCCGGCCCAGGCGGTATCTGGAACACTGGCCTACGCTGTAGGAGCGGGCAAGGCGGTAGTCTCCACCCCTTACTGGCACGCGGAAGAACTGCTGGCAGGAGATCGCGGGATCCTGGTTCCCTTCCGCCACGCCGAGGCTCTTGCCGAACGTCTCTTGGAACTGCTTGGCGACGACGTCCGGCGGCACTCGATGCGCAAGCGGGCCTATCTACACGCCCGGCAAATGACCTGGCCAAACGTCGCCCGGGCTTACATGCAGACTTTTGTGCGCGCCCGGGAGCAGCGCATGAGGGAGCCCAAACCGGATTTTGTCGTTGTGACGCTTGCTGACCGCGCGGCGGAACTGCCCACCATGAACCTAAGCCACCTGCACCGGCTCACCGATTCGACCGGCATCTTGCAGCACGCCGTGTTCACCGTGCCCAACTATAGCGAAGGCTACACCACCGATGACAACGCCAGGGCGCTTCTGTTGTCGATGCTCGGTGTGAACTCCGGGGTCACAATTCCCGAAACCGAGCGATACCTCGCTTTTCTCTGGCATGCGTTCAACAGCGAAGCAGGCCGCTTCCGCAATTTCCTGTCTTACCAGCGGCGGTGGCTTGAGCTGGTGGGTTCGGAGGACTCACACGGCCGGGCGCTGTGGGCGCTCGGCGCGGTGCTCGGCCGTTCGGAAGAAGAAGGACTCCGAGGCGTCGCTGGACGTTTGTTCGACGTGGCGCTACCCGCCGCAACAGCGTTTTCCAGCCCCCGCGCCTGGGCCTTCACGCTTCTCGGCTGTCACGAATACCTCCGGCGGTTCTCGGGGGACCGGGCGGTGCAATCGGTACGCGACACGCTCGCAACCCGCCTGATGCAGCTTTATCTGAAGCACCGGTCCGCCGACTGGCAGTGGTTTGAAGACATCGTGTCGTATTCCAATGCTACGCTTCCCCACGCCCTGCTGCTCACCGGCAGCGATTTGAGGCGCGAGGACTTGATCGAAGCCGGCCTGAGTTCGTTGCGCTGGCTGGTCGAATTGCAGACCACAGAAGATGATCACTTCGCTCCGATCGGTTCCAACGGCTTTTACCGGCGCGGCGGCGTGCGTGCGCGCTTTGACCAGCAGCCTATCGAAGCCGGCGCGATGGTGTCCGCTTGTCTGGACGCTGGACGCCTGTCGGATTCGCACTATTGGCGGCAGGCGGCTCAGCGTGCCTTTGAGTGGTTCCTGGGCCGCAACGATCTGAAATTGAGCCTTTACGATTCGCGCACCGGAGGATGCCGGGACGGGCTGCATTCCGACCGCGTCAACCAGAACCAGGGCGCAGAAGCCACGCTGGCATTCCTCACGGCGCTTGTGGAGATGAAGCAATCATCCAATATCATTACTCCGAGATCCAAGACTGCTTCCATCGTCTAGAGTTCTTCGTATGCAGAGCTTCGATAGGAACGGCCATGAGGTTTTGTTTACCCGTCATCCAGCGAATCCAATTCTAACGGCTGACTGTTGGCCGTATCCGGTCAACTCCGTTTTTAACTGTGGAGCCACCACGCTAGCCGACGGGACGACCCTGTTGCTTTGCAGGGTTGAGGACCGCAGCGGGCGCTCGCACCTGTGCGCCGCGCGCTCCCGGGATGGCGTTTCGGGATGGGCGATCGACGCCGCGCCCACACTGCCACCAGACCCGGAGCGGTTTCCCGAGGAGATCTGGGGCATAGAAGATCCCAGGATCACATACGTTCCCGAATTGCAACGGTACGCGGTCGTCTACACTTCATATTCCCGTGGCGGCCCGGGTGTCTCGCTGGCGCTCACCAGCGATTTCAAGACCTTCGAACGCTATGGCGTGGTGATGCCCCCCGAGGACAAGGACGCCGCGCTGCTGCCCCGCCGCATTGGGGATCACTGGGCTTTGATCCACCGTCCCGTAACCACGTGGCAGGGCGCGCACATCTGGATCTCCTACTCTCCGGACTTGAGGCATTGGGGCAGCCACAAGTTGATTGTTCGGGCGCGGCTACGCGGCTGGTGGGACGCCAATAAAATCGGCCTCTCACCTCCTCCGCTGGAGACCGGCCGGGGATGGCTCATCATCTACCACGGGGTGCGCCAGACTGTCAGCGGAGGCCTGTACCGGTTGGGTTTGGCGCTGCTGGATTTACAAACTCCGGAACGCTGCCTGCTCCGCGGAGATACCTGGGTATTCGGGCCCGAAGCCTGTTACGAGCGTCAGGGTGATGTGGCGAATGTTGTGTTTCCCTGCGGCTACACGCTAAGCCCCGACGGTGAGACGCTCAACCTCTATTACGGCGCCGCCGATACGTGCGTGGCCCTGGCGACGGCCAAAGTTCACACCTTGCTCGACTGTCTGGAGCGTCACGGCAGGCGGGGAGGTGAGCCGGCCGAAGGGTGGTAGAAAGCTAATCGCCATCGGGGCCGAACTCCTACAGCAGGCGAATCGTCTCGCTGCCGGCGTCGAAAAGCG
>CAYSBM010000077.1:0-404 GCA_964429095.1 uncultured Solibacteraceae bacterium
TAGGAATTGGCCATCGACCCGGTCATCACCACCGAGAAGCCCTGCTCGTTTTCGGCCAGCATGTGGAAGGTGTCCGGGACTTCCCGGTCCGGGAAAGCATAGATGCCGCCGGAAGCAGTCACCGTGGCGGGCGCTTGCGGCCTGTTCCACATCATGTTGAAGGGCGCCAGCGTGTGATAGAAGAGGTCGGTCGCAATGCCCCCGGAATAATCCCACCACTTGCGAAAGTTGAAATAGCGGTCTGGCTCCCACGGCCGCTGCGGAGCGGGGCCCAGGAACCGCTGCCAGTCGATATGGCCGTCGCCTTCGGCATAGGGTCCGGTATCCGGCCAGATCTTGTAGTTCCCCTCGCCCCGGACGGAATTCCGGTGCGCCGACCCCGGGCACATGAGCAATTCGCCGAT
>CAYSBM010000077.1:414-10390 GCA_964429095.1 uncultured Solibacteraceae bacterium
GCCTTGAGCGGCTCGCGGTTGTTGGCCTGACGGCACTTGACCACGTTGCCGATGAACACGTCCTCGCGCCGCAGGCCCATCTTCTGGATGATCCTGTCCAGGAGCTGGCCGGCGCGGCCGATGAAAGGCCGGCCGAACTGGTCCTCGGTCTCGCCCGGCCCCTCGCCGACGAACAGGATGCCCGGGCGGTGGCTGCCCTCGCCCGGGACGTAATTCCGGTGCGCCGAGCCCTGGCACATGATCAATTCGCCGATCACGACCTGGGCCATCAACTCCTTGGCCTTAAGGTTCAAGTTGGAACTGCCGCCGTTGGCGCCCACCTGGAGCACCCGCTGGGTCCTGCGGCCGGTTTCCATCATCCGGCGGGCTTCGTCGAGCGTATGGCACATGGGCTTTTCGACATAGACATCTTTGCCCAGTTCCATGGCGGCCAGGGCTATGGTGGCATGCCAATGGTCTGGGGTGGCGATCACCACTCCGTCGACATCTCCGCGGTTCAAGACTTCCCGGTAATCGGTGTGACCCTGGCACTGATAGCGCTCAGAAATTTCCCGGCGGCGTTTCTGCCAAATGTCGCAAATTGCGACGATGCGGCACAGGCCCTGCTTGCGTCCGATGGCGTCGAAGGCGCGGGCAAGCCACTGGCCGCGGTCCCCCACGCCGATAACACCCAGCTGGATGCGGTCGTTGGCGGCCGGCGCGCGGCCGCCCAGCCACGCAGCCGCGGCGGAACTCCTCACAAAGGCTCTACGATCCATAAGAACCGGCTCCCGGATGATTACATGGACGACAACACTACACTCTATAACAAACTCCAGTGCTACAACCGCCTCATGCAAGGAATAAGGCGATATTTTTCTCATTGCTATTGAAGACCGCGCCTCTAACCCCGATAAGGCAACTGAAAGCAGTAACCGGAACCGGACGGTTCCCCCGGCATGAGGCCGGGTAAATCTTCATCAAGAGCAAAGGATTCAGCTTATGTCAATGTCCATTGTCACCAACGTCAGTTCGTTGATTGCCCAGGAGAACCTGCGCGTCAACAACGACTTTCAAAGCCGGACCATTCAGCGGTTGACCTCCGGCTACCGGATCAACAGCTCGGGCGACGACGCGGCGGGCCTGGCCGTGGCCAACAAGTTCCGTTCACAGATCGCGGAACTGACCCAGGGCGGAATGCCTATGACGGCTTGAGCGTGCGGCAAATCGTTGACGGCGGCCTAAACAACCTCGCGAAGATGTTGGACCGGCTGAAGACTCTGGCCACACAATCGGCCTCAGCGACCTTCACCGGCAACCGGGCCACCCTGCAAGCCGAATACGACTCGCTGCTGACTGAGATCGACCGCCAGGCGGCCAACATCGGTCTGGGGGCCAGCGGCGACGGCGCGCGCTACAACACGACCATCGACGTCTACATCGGCGGCGGCGGGGACACGGGCGTGCAGGCGAATTCGAAAGTCAGCATCGTTCTCAGGGGGGCGTCCAATATAGTTGATATTGCCTCGTTGGGCCTCGGCTCGTCTTCGATCGCCGGGGGCGGCAAGAACCTGGTTACGAACGCCGTTGACCTGCGCACCGGCACCTTCTTGAGCGGCGCCACAGAAAGTTTCACTTTCAATTTCTCCGGCAACAGCGTGACCATTACCATCGGCAACGCCGGAGCGGCCATGACCGGCCAGCAGGTCATCGACGCCTTGAATGCTCAACTGGCCAGCTACGGCGTTTCCGCGTCCATGTACGCGGGGGACGCTGGCACGGGCGCGGACGCAGGCAAGCTGCAATTCTCGGGCGGCAACAAAGCCTTCACAGTGAGCGTAGCCGACGCCTCGGTGTCCGGCCTGGGCGTGGTGACAGCCGCTGGCGGCACGGCGGAGAACAACACGTTGTACCGCGTCAACGGCCAAGCCGTTTACGCGGCTCCCAGCACGGCCGCCGAGCAGTTGACGTTCAAGGACTCCGGCGGCAACACAGTGGCGACGGTCACTCTGGCCACCGGAACTACGCAGACGGCGGCCCTGGCGCAGCTCAATGCCGCGTTGAACAGCAAGGGGATTTACGCACTCAAAAACGCTGCCGGCACGGGCATCGACTTCCAGAGCATTGCGAACTTCTCGGTGACCGCCAGCGACTCAGGAAGCGCAAACGGCGTCTTCGGAGCGGATGGAACCACCAACGCTACAGCGCCATCAGCCGGGGCCTCCTCGACCGCCGGAGCGCTGGATGCTTTGACCAAGCTCACCGCTGCGGTGACCTATCTCGGCGCTGTCCAAGGCAAGGTGGGTACGGCGCAGAACAAGCTGCAATACTCGATCTTGCTGGCTCAGTCGCAGATTTCCTCCTACTCTTCGGCGGAATCTCGCATCCGCGACGCTGACGTGGCAGCGGAGGCGGCCAACCTGACCAAGGCGCAGGTGATGCAGCAGGCCTCACTGGCGGCCATGGCGCAAGCCAACGCCGCACCGCAAGCCGTGCTGGCTCTGCTTCGTGGTTGACCGCGCTAACCAGGCAATCCGGACCGGACGCTTCGCCAGAGCGGCCGGTCCGGATCCGACAGGACGGAGAGGCATATGAGCGACAGCGCCACTATCTTCACCGGTTCCAGCAGGTATTCAAACGATTTGCAATCCGTGATCACACGCGCGGTCAAGATCGCTTCGCTTCCGCTCACGCAATTAAACAACGTTCGCAGCACGCTTGATGCGCAATCCAGCGCGCTCAATGCGCTGGATCAAGCTTTCACCAATCTCACCAGCGCCATACAAGGCCTCGAAAGCAGCCTGGGGACCGCTTCCTACAGCTCAACCACCTCTACCGCAGGCGTGGTTCGAGCCACGGTGGGAGCCGGTGCAACGGAAGGCGTCTATCAAATCGAGGTCACCAGCTTGGGCGCCTACTCCATTGCCATGAGCAAAGAGGGGCTCACGCGTGTCACAGACCCGTCGGCGGGAAACATCTCCGCCGACAGCACCTTCAAGCTTATCGTCGACGGCGCAGAACGTGAATACACCGGGTTTTACACTCTCAATGCGCTGGCAGCGGCGATCAACGCCGATTCCGGAGCCGGCGTGCAGGCGACCATCGTGAACTTGGGATCCAGCGCAAATCCCGATTACCGGCTCTCTTTACAGAGCAAGCGTCTGGACAGCGTAGCGGTCCAGCTCACCGACAGCGAGTCCAACCCATTGCTGGATATGCTGGCTACAGGAAGCCGCGCTACCTATAAAGTCAACGGGATGGCAACCGAAGTGTCCAGCGATTCGCGCACGATTACGCTGGCTCCCGGCTTGACCGTCGATCTGATCGGGGTCAGCCAGCCGGGTCAAGCCACCAGCATTACCGTCAGCCGCAGCACCCTGGCAATGCAGAATGCGCTTGCCAGTTTCGCTGTCGCTTACAACGCGGCCGTGACGGAACTGGACAAGCACCGCGGGCAGAACGGCGGAGCGCTGGCCGGCGACAGCATCGTAACGACTTTGCAGCAGGTTCTCCGTTCCGTGGCCGGGTACTCGGCCGGCGCCGACGGCGTTTCCTCGCTTACCGCGCTGGGTCTGAGTTTCGACAAGAACGGCCAACTTTCGTTCGACGCGTCCGCCTTTGTGTCCGCAGTAGAGAATAATTACCAGGCGCTTTCAGAATTCATGGGCAGTTCGGCCGCCGGAGGATTTCTCAAGTCGGCCAACGAAGCGTTGACTATGGCCGCCGGAACCAGTGGCGGAATCCTAGCCACCGCCAAAGACAGCGTCGCAGGCCAAATCAAGCGCCAGGATGCCGCCATCGATGAAATGCAGGACCGCATCACGCTCTATGAGCTGTCGCTGAATAAGCAGATGGCTGACGCCGACGCTCTGATTGCCCAACTTGAACAGCAGGTCAATTATATTACGGGCTTATTTTCCGCCATGAAGGCGGCCTCGGAGTCCATGCAATGACCCATGCGGCAGAGAGATTCCGCGCGGCCATTGTGGCCGGTCTTCACGCTGACGCCTCCACTTTGCTGAAAACCTACTGCCAGGAGTTGGAGAACACGCTGGCTGCGCTGCCGCCCCAAAGCTCAGAAGCCGCGCAGCTCTGCCAGCAGAGCCGGGAATTGCTGGAATGGGCGCGCCGTATGACGCTGGCGGCCCGTTCGCGGCTGGAACACGGGCGCCGCACCGTGCCCAGGCGCTGCCCCTATGTGGCGGCAACCCAAATTCGTCGCACTTGGTCGCTCGAGGCCTGAGACTAGAGGCCTCCATACACCACTAACTTTTCTAAGCCCCTCGCCTGCCAATGAAGTCCAAACGTAACAGCCCCTGCCCGTGCGGCAGTGGCCGCAAGCACAAACTATGTTGCGGCCGCAATCCCTCCCTGCAAGGGAAGCTCGAACAAGCGCTCCAGGTGCATCAGTCGGGCCGGCTTGAGCAGGCCGAAGCACTCTACCGCAGCATATTGAGTAGCCATCCGGATTGCGCCGACGCTTTGCACCTGCTTGGACTGCTGGCTTACGCTCGCGGGCAATGGCAAGAGGCTCGCAACTGCATCGCCAGCGCGCTCGGCATAAACCCTCTGGTGGCCGAATTCCACAACAACTACGCCAATGTGCTGAAACAATTGGGCAAGATTGAGGAGGCGTTCGAATCCTACCAGCGGGCGCTGGCCCTCAACCCGCGCTACGCCGACGCACACAACAACCTCGGTCTCTTGTTGAAGCAACGAGGCGACCTGGAAGGGGCCGCTGCCCATTATCGCCGCGCTATCGAACTCCAACCAAGTCACGCCATGGCGTATAGCAACCTGGGCGCCGTCCTGCAAAGCCTAAGCCGGACCGGCGAGGCATTTGAAGCGCACCGCAAAGCCATCGCCATGGCTCCTGCTTCGCCCGGTGTGTGGACCAGCGCTGGTGTAACGCTGCTGGAGGCGGGCAAGCCGGACGAAGCGATCCGTTGTCACCGGCAAGCTCTCCAGATTCAACCTGACTTCGTGGATGCTCTGGTAAATCTCGGAAACGCCCTGTCCCGGGTGGGCCAAGCCAGCCAAGCTTTGGCTCAGTACCAGCGGGCTCTTCAGCTTCAACCGGGTAATGCATTGATCCTCAATAACATGGGGGCACTTCTGGAGGGTCAGGGGCATGTGAACGAGGCCCTGGCTTGCTATCGCCGGGCTCTGGAGTCAGACCCCAAGCTGGCCGCCACCTACAGCAACCTGGGCGCCGCAGTCAAGAAATTGGGCAAATTAGAGGAGGCGCTCCAGTATTACGAGCAGGCCGTCGAACTCGATCCATCCTTCGCCCAGGCGCGGTGGAACCGAGCCTTAGCCCTGCTAGCCAGTGGGAGGCTGGAGCAGGGATGGCAAGAGTACGAGTGGGGATGGATTTCACAAGGGCGCAAGCCGCAGCGAGCTTTCCCTCAGCCGCGCTGGGCGGGCGAGCATCTGGAGGGCAAAACCATACTGGTCCACGGCGAACAGGGCGTGGGTGATGAAATCCTGTTTGCCAGCATGCTGCCGGATCTGCTCGAGCAGGGAGCCAAGCTGGTCGTGGAATGCGACCCGCGGCTGGCAGCGCTGTTCCAACGGAGCTTCGCCGGGGCTGAGGTAGTCCCTCGGACCGATCCCCCACACCCCCGCACCCTCTCATCGGAAATTGACTACTTCAGTCCGGCGGGTAGCCTGCCCCGGTTTCTCCGCCCCAGCCTGGCGCACTTCCCCGGCCACGCGGGTTATTTGCGGGCGGATCCGCGCCGCCAAGCAGAATTCCGGAGGCGGCTGGAAGCGCTCGGCCGCGGATGGAAAGTCGGCATCTGCTGGCGGAGCAGGATGCAAACCCCTACCCGGTCACTTGAATATACGGCTCTCAGCCAATGGGGGCCCATCCTGCAAGTTCCCGGCGTACATTTTGTGAACCTGCAATATGACGATTGCCGGGTTGAACTGGAGGATGCGCGCCGGCGGTTTGGAGTCCAGATCCACTCCATGGAGGACCTGGACCTGCTCAACGACCTGGATGGCGCCGCCGCTCTCACCAGCGCCTTGGATTTGGTCATTACGGCGGCGACAGCCGTGGCTTCTACCGCCGGAGCGCTAGGAAAAACCGTCTGGCAATACCAGTTTGTGCCCACCGGGGACTGGCTAACCCTCGGCGCCAGCTATATTCCCTGGTTTCCCTCCACGCGGCGCTTCGACCGTCAGCCTGATCAGCAATGGGACGCCGTCATTGCGCTGGTGGCGGAGGAGTTGTCCCGCCTGGCTTGCAGATTTCCACCACCTCAAAGTTCAGCAGGAGCGAGAGACCGTTGGTAAACAGCCGTTTTCCTTCAACCGTCCAAGTCCAGGTGCGCACTGGGTCGCTGGGGTCGGGCGCCAGGTCAAACGGCATCTCAAAAGGAATGAAGCGGTAGCCGCCGCTGCCAACAACCTGCTCAAGGTAGTCTTGCACGGTCTTGCGCGCCAGGATGTTCCAATACCCATCTCCGGCTCCGGCGGCGACGCCGCTGCGGCGGAATTGCAAGAACACGTCCACAGGATAAGGGTTAAAGGCCTCAAACACATAAATCCGTCCTCCGGCGCGGGTCCACTGCAAAGCATTATCAAGCACCTGATGGAAATCGCGGCATAAGGACATCACTCCGCTGAGAAAAACAACGTCGAAACCGGCCGACGCCAGTAACCCGGCATCCAGAACCGAACCGGTGCGAAACTCAATGCCGGGCACGGCGCGCTTCGCCTTTTCAACCAGTTCTGGAAAGATATCGACCCCACAATAACTGGGACCGGGATATCGCCGGGCGAGAAAATAAAGGAACTCCCCAGCCGCGCAGCCGATGTCGGCAACCTTGGCGCCAGACTTCAGCAGTCCTTCCCCAGCCGCCAGGCTGCCTAGCAATTTGAAAATCTCTTTCGGTGATTCGTAGCGGCTTTCTCTGAGATACACATCCAAGGATTGGGCCCGGATGCGAGACTCCATCCCGGCGGCCGTCATGCGTGAACCTCTTGTGGCGGCGCGCAAAAGGCGCACAAGGTGTACTTCGCGCTTGGCTCGCGCAGCCGCTCCATTTCGAGCAACCGGAAGCCGCTCAAGCGGACCAGAATCGCCAGCGAGGCCGCGCTGAAGATGTGATGGTGTTCGATGAAGAACTCCTCGCGCCCGCTTCCCTGCTCTGCGGCGGTTTCGCCGTCGGGAACCTCCACGTAAAGAAATCCTTGGGCGGAAACCAGACGCCGCGTAGCGGCCAGCATGGCGGCGGGATCTTCGGCGTGCTCAAGCACCTTATTGAACGTCACAAGATCAAACTGGCCTCGAATACAGTGATCCGGCAAACGGGCGCAAACGGCTTCGACGCCGGCCGTCCGGCTGGCGTGGGCCGCGGCCCGGGGATCAGGATCCAACGCCACGGCCCACCAACCGTGCGCCTTCATCGCATGAGCGAACACCGAGAGTCCGCTTCCGATGTCCAACAGCGATCCGGCCGCCCGGCGGTCTCCCCAATAGCGCGCCGCAAAATCCCGCACGCGCGCCACCCGCCCTGCGTTGTCCGATTTGGCGGGGGGAAGCGAGACGATGCGTTCGAACGCCTTCCGCAATCCGTCCCGGCCATAAACCGAGTCCACATAGGCGCCGCCATAGAGCCCTTCCAGGTCCATGTCATGAACCGACAGGTAATGGCCACAAACCCGGCAACGCTCAATCCGCCGGTAATAGTCGCGGCGGCCGATATTGGGGAAGCGGTTCTCGCCTTGCGGCGCGGCTGTGTATTCAAAGACCTTTTCAAACGCCGCTCCGCCGCAAAGGCAGTGCAAGCCGGCGGCCCTCACGGCGCCTCTCCGTTCAGCTTTTGGGTTACGCGCCGGCAGGCGCCTTCGCTGTCCAGCCAAGCCACGATTTCAATTCCTTCAGCTTCCATATAACGGGCGCAATCCTGGCCGGCGCCGCGTTCAATCAGGAAAATGAAGTGCCGGCCGGTGCTATTGCGGACCAGGGCGGCGCGCAGGCCGAACCGAGCCAGCCGCGCATCAAGCGACGGCGTGGCGTAAAAGCCCCAGCTCTTGCGCGCGACGTCGTATTCTGCGCCGGAGGGGGTTACGAAGGTGACCTGTTCGTCGGCATCCAGCGCGATCCGCGCGCAATCGGACATGCGGATCCCACCGCCACGCCCGGCGACAAACACGCGGGGCGGCTCGACAACTTCGATTCTCACTGCCACCTCCAGTCTGGAATCAAGAAATCCGGTATGACCCACTTGCCCGACTGCCAGCGCCAGACGGCAGGGTTGCGGAAGCCTTCAGCGATCTCGAAAAAGCGCTCCCGGCTGATCCCCAAGAACCGCGTAAACGCGTCGATATCTTCGTGCGGAGTCTGGTCGCCGCGCTGCCGCACGATCTCGATCGCCTCCTGGCGCGTCAAGCGGCCGTGGCGAATTTCCAGAGACAAATTATCGAACAGGCGCGTGAAGCCAAACTTGTACCACTTCAAGTAGTGGTGGATGGAGATGAAATCGTCGTCGATATCGGCGTAGTTGTAGTAACCGGTCTTCGGCCCCTCCGCCCGCACCTGGAAACCGTGTGCAAGCGCGCAGGCCAGTGTGGCCTGAGGATCCCATGGGAAATAGCAGCCGAGAAAAACCGCGCGCACGCCGCGTCTTTCCAGCTCCTCATCTTCAGGCCAGAAGTAGGCCGCCAATTCTTTCTCGGTCAGTTCATCCGACACCCAGTCGCGGGCGGTCGTGCCCTGCGTGACGCCGTACTTAGCCAGCCAGTTCCGGTCCAGCCGCGGAGAGAAACTTTCCGGCCCAGCGCCGGAGTATTCCAACGCCGAGTTCTCCCCCCAGACCACCAGCGGAATTTCAAAGCGCACGGCGATGCGCAACGGGATGCTGAACATGGCCATGTGCATGGGAATGGCCGTAGCCCCGAAGCGCACCAGCGATTGGTAGAGAAACTTGCGTTCCACCAGCGGGCTAATCTGCCAGTCGATGTGATCCACTCCCAGATTCACCAGGTTCGCCAGATTGCGCGCGCCGATCGCCGTACGCGCAGGCGTCTTCCAGGTGACAGCCAGGGGCCGCAAGCCATACTCCAAGCACTTCACCACCTGCCAGGTGCTGTCTTTTCCGCCGCTTACCGGGATTACGCAGTCATAGCCCCGCGCCGCGGCCTTAGCTTCCGCGGCCAGCCGCTCAAAGGCCCTGCGCCGGGCGTTCCAATCGATCTCCTGGTGCTTTCTCTGGTACGCGCGGCAGGCTGAACACACTCCGCCGGCGCCGATTTCTAGTCCTGGGCGCGTGTCGGGCAAGATGCAGCGGGCGCAGTATCTCATCCGCCGAACTCCTCCAGAAAGATCTTCGATGCGAGAAAGTTGAACAGAAATTTGCTTTCGCTGTTGGCCAGTTGCGGTTCATCCAGCAACCGCGCGATGGCCGGTCGGCTCACCAGCCTGTAAATCGGGCTATCGGCGAGCAGGCGCCGCCGCACCTCAGGGCAACTTACGTCAAGAAAGGAAAAAATGGGAACATTAAATCCCACTTTGCGCGGATTGTCCAAAACCCGGTCCGGTACGGTCCCGCGCATGGCCTCCCGCAGCACGGCTTTGGCGCGCCCCTGCCGGACCAGGTGCCGGGTCGGGATGCGGCAGGCGAACTCAAACAACTGCCGGTCCAGAAACGGAGACCGGTTTTCGATGGAAAAGTACATGGCGTTCAGGTCGTCCTCGTGCAGGATGACGGGCACGTTTTCGCAGAACAGCTCGTTGAGCATGCGGTTGCGCAGCAAATCGTCGGTGTAGGCGGTCTCCAGAAACGGCTCCAGCCGCGCCCCAGCCACCCAGGCGGCGAAACGTTCGGCGCCCAGAGTAATGTGGCTGCGGAACGCGGGATCCTTCACAAACAGATTCGGGTCCTGGAGGTAAGGGTTCCGCACCCAGGGCTGCACATGCCGCCGCCACGCCTCCAGGCTGGCGGCATAGAGGGAGGCGTCGTGTCGAACTTCACGCAGCAAAGCCAGA
>CAYSBM010000077.1:10400-10685 GCA_964429095.1 uncultured Solibacteraceae bacterium
TAGCCCTGGAAGTGAACGGCCTCCATCAGCAGCCAGTGCGCATAGTAAGTAATGGTGTAAACCGGCGCGTCATGATAGCGCACCAGCTCGCGCAGCCGGTCGAGAAATCCGGCGGTGGAAACCGGAATCGAGCTATGGCGGATGCCCAGTTCGTCCACTGCATGGCGCACCAACTCTTGTTCTTCGTAACGCACATCCGTGTTAGCGATGGTGAAGCCGTGCGCATCATAGCCGAAGCTGCGCTTGGCGGCACTGATGAGCGTGTTGGAATCGATACCGCCGCTC
>CAYSBM010000078.1:0-2746 GCA_964429095.1 uncultured Solibacteraceae bacterium
GGTGGGGGGGTTCGGGGGGGGGGGGGGGGGCCGGGCGAGGCGGACCGGGGGCACTTGCTGTGGCGTACTTGCGGTCGATGCGTTCGATGCGGCGGCGGAGCTCGGCGAGCCGTTGCTGCAAGTCGCTGCGGGTCATTCGCTTTTTCTTTGCCCAATATAAAACGGCCGCCCTGCTGTGTGCAACTGCGGACAAAACGGTTCAACCCATTTTATGTTTCAAACAATTTTCACAGGATTGTTCCCATGAGAGGGAAAATTGTTGTATTCTTTTTCTGGGAGCCGCCCAGCCGTGAAGCAGGCTGAAGAGCCGATCGAGGATGCTGAATTGGTGTTGGCGCAGTTCAACCGCCTGATCCAGGAGATTCTGCGCGGGACCATGAACCGCAATTGTTTCCGGCCATGGGAAATCCGTTTGCTGTTGGACATCGAGGCTTGCACCCTCCGGGATGGCGCCAAGCGCGAGACCTTGCGGCGTTATCAGAAGGCGGTGCGCCGCGCCATGGAGAAGGGCGCCGCGCGGCCCATGCTGTTGTCGGAGTACCTGGCGGCCAGCAAGGCGCGCGGGTCTTCACGCGCCCGGCCCGCCGGCCCGCCGGATCCTTCGGTTTCTGCGATATCCTGAAAGAGTAGTCGATCATCACCTGCATTGGAGGAAAATCCCATGTCCAGTACTGGCGCGCCGCCGGGTGGAACCGGCAAAGAGCCCCGGAAAGTATTTTGCGTGAAATTTCAAAAGGAATTACCCGGGCTGGATGAGCCTCCTTTTGACAACCATCCGCTCGGCCGCCGCATTTACGAGAACGTTTCCAAGGACGCCTGGCGGATGTGGGTTGAGCAGATGAAGATGATCATGAACGAATACCGGCTGAACCTCGGCACCAGGGAAGCGCAGGAGTTCTTGCTCAAGCAGATGGAAGCATACTTCTTTGGTGAAGGCGCGGCGGTGCCGTCCGATTACGTTCCACCCGGCGTCAAGCACTAGCTTTTTTCCTGAGTGGGGAGGCTATTTCGACCAGACAGCGATATCGTCGAGCTTTCCCTCGAAACTCATCTCGCCGGTTTCCCGTCCGCCGAACCACAAGCGCATCGCCTGGGGCAGCGGCCCCGCCTCGCCGCGCAACACGGGCTCGTCGTTCAGCAGCACGGTGGCCGTATTGCGGGTTCTGACCAACCTCAGGTGATACCAGACGCGGAGGGCCAGCACGGATTTGGAACAAAGGGTCCGCTCACCGTTTTCAAAGACCAGGCGGCCTTCGCCGTTGATGGCCAGCCGGTCACCTGCGCCGCGCGCGAACAAGTATCCTGTGATGCTCCGCGCTCCGGCGGGCATTCCATTCCAGAACCAGAAGTCGATTGTATAGCGGTGGCTGTTGAGGGGAAGATCGGCCCGCATGCGCCCGCCCGCGAAGTGGGTGGCGCGGCCGCCCGGGGCGTGTCCTTCCAAAAACGGCGCGACCACTCCGTCCAGAGACGCCGTTTGTCTATTTCCAGTGGCGTCGCGCGCGTTGCCCGCCTCCAGGTCATCCATCGGCCAAAAGGCCAGCGGTTTGGAGCCCAGCATGCGCCGGACGGCCAGGCTAACCGGTTCGCGCGCCGCGCGTCGAGGTTTGCGGCTTAGGCGCTCGAGCATCGCCAGCAGTTGCCCGGCGATTTGCGGTTCGGCGTTCACCTCCAACCTCGCCGTGCGCGCGGGCCATGTGGTGTAGCCACCTAGAGCGTGCTGTTCGGGAGGCGGAATGTAGCCTTCGGCGCCATTGGCCAGTTCGACAAGGAAGGTGTGCACGAAGGGGCTGCGGAGCTTGATCTTGAGGCCGGTGATGGCGAAAACTTCCGCCGGAATGGCGGTGATAGCCAGGTCTCCAATGCGCAAGGCTTGCAGCTTCAGGCTTCGCGCGGGTTCCGCATGCAGCAGAATCTGTTCGCGGGCGTAAACTTGCTCGAGGGTCCGGGGTTCAGCGCCTGCTAGTTGCGCAACAATCTCACGGGCCCAGGCAAGGCGTGCGGGGTCTGGCACGCGGCGGGAGAGCCGGAGTTCGATCTCTTCCATCGCCAGCCCCGCCTCGTCCAGATCATGTACTCGGCTGAGCGCCCCCCGCGCGATGGCGGCCAATTCCGCGGCATATTGGGACGGCGTCGTGGACCGCCGGGGCCGGCTGTAATCCATCCAGTGCTGGTCGCCTGCGGCGCCTTGCGACAGAATGGCAATACCGGCTTCCGGCGACAGCAATTCCGAAAAATCGCCGAAATAGTCCGGCGCCGCCACGCCGCCGCGCTCGCCCACGTAGTGCATGGAGTAATTTGCCAACAGGGCAATGGGATCTCCGTTCCGCCCCCGGAAACTGAGTAAAGAAAGCTCTGGGTCCCGCGGTCCAGCCGGTCCTATGAAGTCCGGGTTCTGATAACCAGGATGCATATTGGCGCGGACGGTGAGTTGGCCGAAGGGGTCCCTGCGCATCTTGTCCGGACGCAAGACCCAACGCCGGCAGTGAGTGTGTTCCGGCGCCTGCACTGCAATCCAGCCAGCCTGCGCCGGCCGCAGGTCCCGCACCGCGCTCTCAATAGCCTTGACGATGCCTCGCTCGAGCAGAGCAGCGTATTCGCGAACCGGATCCGTACCTAAAGCACCCATCACTGCCGGGGCGGAGTGCGTGTGAGTGGCCGAGATCAACATGCGGCTGGTGGGGACGCCGGTAGCGCGCGAAGCGGCCGTTTTAGCCCGGTCCAAAAGCTCCCGCGGCATCATCAA
>CAYSBM010000078.1:2756-10627 GCA_964429095.1 uncultured Solibacteraceae bacterium
CCCCCCGCGGCCGCCCCGCCGCTCCCCCGCACACGCCCCCGCCACACGCCCCCGCCGCACCATCAACGTATCCACTACCGCAATTACGACCCGCGTAACGCCGTCGTCCAAAGCAAGAGCGCGCACGCAAAGCCTTCCGCGGACCGCCCGCGCGTAGGCGGGGTAGAAATGGCCGCTAATTCGGATAGGTAGAGTCTGCGGCGTGATGTCAGTCTCCGCGGCGCCGGCGAAAAACGGCCGGGCGGCGGCAGGATCGCCGCGAAAAGCCAGAGCCAGCGCCAGAAGAAGAAAGGCGGTGCGCATCTGAAATGGCTCAAACGGAGGCCAAAATCCCGTTCAGGTGCGCCAAGCTGCGCCCGGCCTGTTCCGGCGTTCCGCATTCCACCGATAGAACCCCGTTGAAACCGTGTTTGGAGATAATCTTAACCACGCGGGCCCAATCTACTACCCCATCGCCGCAGGCGCATCCCACCGGCGTGCCGGTGACTTTGCCTCGTTCGGCTTCGGCGTGTTCGATTGAAATGTCCTTGGCGTGCATGTGCACCAGCCTCGATCCGATGCGTTCCAGGGCCTCGTAGATGTCCTCACCCGCAAGGTAGGCGTTGCCGGTGTCATAGTTCACTCGCAGCAGCGGATGTTCGATCAGTGTGGCGATCTTCAGCAGGCCTTCGGTGGTCTTTGAGATGGCCTGATGCGGCTCGATGCCGATCGCAATTTGGTAACGTTCCGCCACCCGCAGCACACTCTTGAGCGTGTAGCGCATGACAATCCAGACCTCATCGTCCGCGATCCAACCAGGACGGTAGCTCTCGTCAGTGTTCACCACGGGCGCTTTCAGCACGTGCGCGAACTGGATGGCGCGCTGTAAGTACATGATGCTCACCTCCGGACGCATGAGGGGGCAGTGCGCGCTGACTGCGGATGCCTGCACGCCATTGCGGTCCAGAATGTCCTTAATGAAATGCGGATCTTCTTCCATTGAGACGGAGTGATAGTAACCCGCCTCGCTCATCAATTCGCGCCCGGTGTGCAACATCGGCTCGACATACTTATAGCCCATACGCGCCGCCCATTCGACGCCGACGGCAAACGGCTTTTCCGATTTGCGTACGAACTCGAGATTCAGTCCCGCTTCGATACTCATAAGCTCCACTCCTTGTTCCACTCCACTCTACGGTTCTCAAGATAAGCAAGATTGGCGATGTGGCAGGCCATGGCGGAATAGTGGCCCGCCTCTTCGTCGCAGGCCGCCGGTTTACGCGTGCGGACCGCCTCCAGCCAGTTCGCCACGTGCAGATCCGGCGTCGGTCCGGAAGTGATTTCCTCTTTGCCTCCGCCGGAAGCCGGCATGAAGCGGTAGCCCCAGCGAAAGATGTTGAGGCGGCCCCCGGTGCCCATAAATACGATATCCTGGCCTTCCTTGGAGATCATGTCCGCTACGTTGGCTTCAAAGGTTACCAGCAACTCATTGGGGTAGTGCAATACGGCGTTGATGTTGTCGGCGGTGTCGCGGCCTTCTTTTCCCAGGGCGATGGTCCCCATGCATACCGCGGCCAGCGGCTGCCGCACGTTCAGGTACCAGTGCACCACGTCCACCATGTGCACGAACAGGCCACCCATCTGGGCGTTGGTCGAGTAATCCCAGTAGACGTAATGGTTGAAATAGCGCTTGGGGGTCCAGGGCACTTTCTTCAACTGGCCCTGGCAGACATCCCAGTCCAATCCCGGCGGTTTCCGCTCCATGCCGGGGGGCGGCGGCATGTTCCGATAAGCGCCGTTGCCGTTCCACAAGGTGCGGACCATGGTAACGCGCCCGAGCTTTCCGCTGTCCACGAAGCGCTGCTTGGCTTCGGCGAAGTGGGGATGAGAGCGTTGTTGGGTGCCGGTTTGCAAGATACGCTTATGCTCGCGGACGGCGCGCACGATGCGGTGTCCCTCCATGGGATGCAAAGTCAAGGGCTTCTCCACATACAAATCTTTGCCCGCCTGGCAGGCTGCAAGGGCGATGGGTCAGTGCATGTGAGCCGAGGTGGGGATGATGACCTGGTCGATGTCCTTGCGGTCCAACAGCCGCCGGTAGTCTACATACTTGGCAAGCGTTGTCCCAGCCACCTTTTCGGCGCGGTCGCGCTGTAGGTCATAGGCATCACAAACGGCCACCCACTCAATGCCGCCGGCGTGGTTGGCTCGCTCCATCAAGTAGCGTCCGCGTCCGCCGCTGCCGATAATGCCTAGGCGGATGCGTTGGTTGGCGCCCAAGACGCGGGAGGCGCTGGCGGCACTAAGAGCGCCGGCGAAGCTGCGGCGGGAGACGTGATGCGGCATGGAAATTCTTTCCTCTCGGTTGCGCCGGCAGACGGCGCAAGCCGTATTCTACTACCTTAGGCGGGGTCTTATCGCCAGACGTCCAAACCCATCTCAGCGAACTGGGCGCCGGCGTTAAGAAAATGGGCGGTGATCCAGCACACCGTCCACTCCTCTCGATACCCGCCGCGCAGGCCGAAAAGATTCGAGAGGTCTCCCCTCTGGGCGTAGTTGGTGTGCTGCGGCTGTTCGCCTTGGCTGCCGTAAGGGTCAATCAATTGTCCGCAGGTGCGGAACATCAAGATGCCCATGCGTTTCAGGTCCTGGCGTTGGACAAGGACGCCCAGACGGTAAATAGCAGGAGCCATGATGACGCCGTAAACGTCGATGTGCTGATTCTGCGGAGAAACCACGGTCCATCCGCGTGTGCGGAAACGGTGGTCGCGCAAACGTCCCGGCGGCAGGTCGATGTCCCACACCACCAGATAACTCAGAACCACGTCGCATGCATGTTCAGCCCATCTGAGATGCTTGGGGTCGTGTGTGGCTTCATACAACGCCAGAAATCCTTCCAGTGCGGCCCAGGCTCCTTCCTTGTCCTCGCTCTGCGCATCCAGCGTTCCGCCCCAGTAAGGTTCGCGCATGGAAAGGTGACGCGCCGCGTAAACATCACCGGCCTTCAAAGCGGCCTGCAGGTAGGCCGGGGGTCCGAAAAGCTGCGCGCTGGCCACGAGTGGGGCAATGAAGAATGCTTCCGCGGTCGAAGCTGGCCGCCAGGCCGGAGCGAGAATGCGCGCCGCATGAAAGTCCGCGGCACGGCGCAGGAAAGCTTCCCACTTCCGCGCCGGAACCCCGCCAGCGCGCGCCACGCGGATGGCGCGTGCGAAATTCATCATGGCCTGCCCTTGCGACAGCGGTTCATCATGGGACCACCGGCCTTCGTCTACCACATACCAGGTGCGAAAGCCACCTTCGTAGAACTGCGCACCGCTAAGGAAGTCGAGCGAGCGGCGGGCCATATTCAGGGCCTCCGGCGCACCCAGACCCTTGGCCAGCACTTGCAGCGAGTAACCGGGCGAATCCGCCTGCCCGCACCAGCCCATTACATAAACGTCTTTGTCGGCGTACTTGGAAAAGCCTGCCTGGTTTCCGCGCTCACGCCAGCGCGAGACGGCATAGCGGTACTTATCGCGCAGAATTTCGCCGACGCCCGGCAGGTCTTCGACGTTCCACGGCGCAAACAAACGGGCGGAAGTGCGCACCGGTCTGCCAAACCCAGCGCCCTCGGCCGCTACCGGGAAGGCTTCCAGATAGAAAGTCTTCTCGATCACGGCGCCGGGCGGCACGTTGAGGTAAGCTCCCTCGTACGGCTTGAAGCCAGGTTGAACCGCTTTGATCACGCTGCGCTGCCCATTGGAGGCGCAGGGGCCCGACAGCGCCGCCAGTTCTGCGGCGTTCTCGCGCGCCGTCACACCCAGCGACCACCACTGGTCCGGAAGGCGCCCGAATGGCGCTGGGGAGGGCACGACATGCAAAGCGACGCCGCCGAGACCGGCGCCGGTATGCAATTCCGTGTAAGCGAAAGGCATGGGGTAGCGGTGTTCTTCATAAAACGCTTCTTCTCCGGGCTGGCCACGGAACACCGGCACCTTACCGCTGCGCGCGCCCGAAGGATTTCCGTAATAGAGGATACCGGGCAGCAACACGTTGAACTTGCTCGCCGGAGCGTGGAAGCGTACCGACAAGGTCACTTTATGCGCTGCTGTGTTCCCCTTCCATTCGAAGCGGCGGATAGCCTTCACGAGGCCGCCCGCAGGCCGGTAGGCGTCGCGCAATTCCCAGGTTCCGCCGCAAGCTTCGAGGCGCCCTTTCAAAATCGTCCAATCGCCCGCCGACTCCACCGATGATGGAGCGGCGTGGCGCCAATCCGCCGGCCACCCGCCGCGCCATTCGCAAGCGATGGACCACAGTCCTTCTTCGGGTGTCGATGCGTAAACTCTGCCCTCCGCCAACACTTCTACGCGCTGATGCGACTTGGGTCCGGCGACACGAATGGTGGTGGCCGCGAATGCGGCTGCCGCAGTAAGCAAATACGAACAGAACCGGATATGCATGGATTACAGACCTGCGTACTGGCGCTGGAACCGCGACGCTCAACAGGCCTCCGGCAGCGGCAGGTCAGATCATTGCTTCAGCATCCCTACCACGGCATTGACCAGGATGGCGCCCAGACCGGTGGGAATTAGGATCTTCCAGCCGATGTTCATGAGCTGGTCGTAGCGGAAGCGCGGGAAGGTGGCCCGAATCCAGATCATCAGGTAGATCATGACGCTGACCTTGCCCAGGAACCAGAACACGCCGATGGCCGCCTGGTTGATCGCCGGCACCAGAAACAGCAGCCCGGCGAAAATCAAACACAGCGCCACCGCCAGCAGGAAATAGCGCTGCGGTTTGCTGGGCACGCGCTTGAGCAAAGGCAAGCAAGCCAGCCCCGAGCCGGCCAAAGCCGCCACCGGCACGCCGTAGTTGAGCGGCGCCTCCAGCCAGCCCACACTGGGAAACGGCCGCAGCCAGCCGCCCCAGAACAGCGCCACAGCCACTGAAGAGATGACAAAGACGTTGCCGTACTCGGCCAGAAAATACAGCGCCCAGCGGAATCCGCTGTACTCGGTCATGAAGCCCGCCACCAGTTCGGATTCAGCTTCCGGCAAATCAAAAGGCGCGCGGTTGGTTTCCGCTATGGCCGAAATCAGGTACACCATAAAGGGCACAACCATCAGGCCGTAGTTCTCAAAAACGAACCAGATGTGGCGTTCCTGCTGCCGCTCGACGATGCCGGCCAGGCTCAACGTTCCAGCCGCCATGACGCCGCTGAGCAATGCCAGCGCCAGCGCGACTTCGTAACTAATTAGTTGCGCGCCGCCCCGAAGCGATCCAAGCAGCGGATAATGGCTGTTGGCGCTCCAGCCGCCCAGGATTACGCCCAGCACGCCGACGGCGCTGGTGGCCGAAATGACCAACAGCGCGACGTTGACCTCGGCGGCCACGAAATATTTCTTGCTGAACGGCAGCACGCTGAAAGCCGTCAGCGCCGTCCAGGTGGAAATCACCGGCGCCATCCAGAAAATCACCTTGTCGGCCTGCTGCGTGATGATGTCTTCTTTTTGCAACAGTTTCACCGCATCGGCGATGGGCTGTAACAGACCGTGCGGACCCACGCGCATAGGCCCCAGGCGGACCTGAAAATCGGCCAGCAGCTTGCGCTCCAATAGCACAATGTAGCCCGCCACCAACGGAAAGGCGCAGACCACGATGGCCGTTACCAGTAAAGGAATGAACAGCGGATGTTGAACAACCGTCTCCATATCAATTCAACCCCATCACCGCAACACCGATGCCTGAGCCAGCCGGACAAAAGGCTCGGGATAAATGCCGATCGCCAGCGTGGCCAGTCCAGCCACAGCCAGCGCCACGCGCACGCCGAAACTAGTGGACAGCGGTTCGGCCGAGGCTTCTTTCAGCGTAAACATGCTCCGCACAATGCGGAAGTAGTAGTAGACCGCTACGGCCACATACAGCACCGCCACGACGGCCAGCGCGTAGTGTCCGGTCTCAATAAGCGACAAAAAGATGAAATACTTTCCGATGAAGCCCGCCGTGGGCGGAATGCCGGCCAGCGAAAGCAGGAAAATCAGCATGAGCACAGCGTAACCAGGGCTGCGATGCACCAGGCCGGCAAAGTCATCGACATCTTCGCCGATCAGATTCTGCCGTCTCAGCGCCGTCACCACCAGAAACGCGCCCAAGTTCATGAAGGTGTATACCAGCACATAGATCGCCACGCCTTGCATGCCGGTCGAGTTGCCTGCAATAAGGCCCAGGAGAATATAGCCGGCGTGCGAGATCGAGCTGTAAGCCAGCAGGCGCTTCACGTTGGATTGCGTGAGGGCCGCCAGGTTGCCCACCGTCATGCTGAGCACGGCCGCCGCGGCCAGCACTGGCATCCACACGTCGCGCGCCGCGGCGAACGGTCCCACAAATAGCCGCACCAAGAAGGCAAAGGATGCGGCCTTCGACCCCACAGCCAGAAACGCTGTGACCGGCGTGGGCGCGCCTTCATAGGCATCCGGCGCCCACATGTGGAACGGCACGGCGGAAATCTTGAACAGCACGCCAACGGCTGTGGCCGCCAGCGCCAGCAGCACCATGGCGTCGCCTGGTTCTCGGAGGGCCACGGCGGCGGCCACGTCGCGCAACTTCGTGCTGCCCGCGATACCATATAGGACCGAGAAGCCGTAAACCAGGAAGCCGCTGGAAAACGCGCCCAGCAACAGATATTTCATGGCCGCTTCGTTCGAGCGCTTTTGGCGGCGCAGGAACCCTACCATAACGTAAAAGCACAGCGCCATGAGTTCCAGGCTCACGAACAGCGTAATCAGGTCGGTGCCCGCAGCCAGGAAAAACATACCGCATTGCGCAAGCAGAATCAGACCGTAATACTCGCCATGGTGCTCGTCTTCAATCTCCAGATACCGGTAACTGATCAAACCCACGATCAGCGCCGCCGCCAGAAAGATCCAATTGAAGAAGATCGCGAAGCCGTCAATGGTGAGCGTGCCGTTGAATGCGGTGATTTCCTGGATGCCTTCAGTTGCCAGAAAGCTTTGCTGGCGCCATAAGCCGTATCCGCAGAAGCCTTCGCCCAACGCCACAAAGAGCAGCAGAAACTTCCGCTGATGCGGTTCGGGGAAGACCAGAAAATCAAACAGCAGCACGGCGCAGCCGAACAGCGCCAGCATGATGGCTGGAATTAGAACAAAATGATCGGTGGCTGTGTAAAACAGGTTCATCGGACGCTCACCTCCGCGGCCGTGCGAGGCGTGACTTTCTCAGCGAAATAGCCGGGCCGGACGCGCTCGACGATTTGCGCCACCGGCTTCTCCAGAATTTCAAAATACGGCTTGGGATAGACGCCAATCCAAAACGCCCAGACGATGAGCGGCAAAAAGACCGCCCATTCGCGCAAGTGCAGGTCAGCCAGCTTCAGGTTCTTTGGATTAGTGACTTCGCCCAGCATCGTCCGCTGGTACAGCCACAGCAGGTAATCCGCGCCAAAGACTACACCCCGAACTGCGCAGGCGGCCCAGGCGTGATTGGCTTCAAAGGCGCCCTGCAAAATCGTGAACTCGCCTACGAACCCGTTCAGCAGCGGCAGGCCGGCCGAACTCAGCATGGCGATGGCGAAAACCACGGAAAACATCGGCATGACGTGCGCCAGGCCGCCGTATTCTTTGATCTCGCGCGTGTGGCGGCGCTTGTAGACCACGCCCACGATCAAGAAGAGCATGCCGGTCGAAATGCCGTGATTGATCTGCTGGATCACCGACCCGGCGATGCCGTTCGGGTTCAGCGAGAAGATGCCGAGCGTGCAGAAGCCCAGGTGGCTGACCGAGGAATACGCCACCAGCTTCTTCCAGTCCTTCTGCATCAGGCTGACCAGGGCGCCGTAGATCATCACGATGATGGCCCGCGCCGCCAGCACCTGCCCGAGCCACGGCTCGAGTCAC
>CAYSBM010000079.1:0-1804 GCA_964429095.1 uncultured Solibacteraceae bacterium
AGCTTTACCACGTCGATCACGCTGACCACGCCCGCACAAAACCCACGCGGGCGTAGCAGGATCAATCTCTTACTCGTAGCTGCCCGACGCCCCTCCGTGCCCAAAGCCATACAATTGAGTTTCATTATAACAACCCACAGGGCTTTGTCCCCATGGTGGACGCGGCAGGGTTATTCCGCGATGCATGCAAACGCCTTGGAGCGCATTAAATTTAATTAAGGAATGCGGGCAGGCCCGTTGCCGGAGACAGCCTGAACCTACTCTGGTTCCCAACGGTACCGGGCAACGGCTTCTTCGTTCAGGTCGATGCCTAATCCCGGCTCCTGCGGAATTTCCAGCCAACCGTCCTTGGCTACAATGCGTTGCCTGGTGATTTCGTCGCGCAGCGTCGTGCCTTGCTCGGCGACGAACTCCAGAATGAACGAATTGGGGATCGAATTCAGATAATGCAATGCGGCGGCCACATTGATGTAAGTAGTGAAGCCGTGGTTCACTACGGGCAGGCCGCGATCCTCGGCCAGACCGGCGATTTTCATCCCCTCAGTAAATCCTCCGCAGCGCGTCAAATCCACCTGCACGACGTCGATCCGCCCGCGATCCATCAGGTCCAGAAAAGACCTGCGTTCGCTTTCGTGTTCTCCGGCGGCGATGCGCACATCCACCGCTTCGGAGACCTTCCGGTAGCCTTCGTAGTCGTCCGGCAGCAGAGGCTCTTCCAACCAGAAGATACGGTAGTCGGAAAAAGCCCGCGCACGTTGAATGGCGGTCTTGGCGTCCCATACGAGTCCGGCGTCGATCATCAAGTCGGCTTCCTCGCCCAGTCCCTTCCGGGCCTCCCGCACCAGCGCTATGTCGTTGGCTTCGCTCTGGCCCATGGGATGCCAGCCGAATTTGACGGCAGTAAAGCCCATGTCACGGAAGCGCCTTGCGCGGTCGCCCGTCTCGGCCGGCGTGGCGCCGAATAGGGAACTGGCGTATGGCCGGATGCGCTTGTGGAATCCGCCGCCCAGCAGTTTCCAAACCGGCTGCCCCAAGGCTTTGCCCTTAATGTCCCAAAGCGCCATGTCAATGCCGCTCATGGCGTGTATGGCGATTCCGCGCCGCCCCGAGTAGATGTTCTGGCGGTACATCTTGTGCCACAGATACCCGGTTTCGAGCGGATCTTCACCCAGTATCAGTTGCCCCAGACCGCTGGTAATGGTGTGCGAATACGGTCCTTCGATCGCGCCCTTGGCGGCCAGCGGCGCCGAGTCCACTTCCCCGATGCCGGTGATGCCGGCGTCGGTGGAAATCTTGACCACTAGCGCGTCCTGCCCGCTGTCACATTGCTCTTTCACCTGCGGCAGGCGCAGGTAGATAGCTTCCACTCGTGTAATCTTCATAGTTCAAATTTCTTATTGTCGCCAAAGCAAAGAGTTGGCGGGCAACTTCAGCGGCTTGCCGTTCAGCGTCACTTCCGCTTCGTGGTTGTTGAAGTTGTACAGACACTCGGAAGTGCCGAACAAATAGTAGGCCACCGCCGCGGGAGCCTCAAGCGTCACCTGGAAGGGCGCCAGTATGCGCGCGCGCAGATCGTCTGCCAGGGCGCGGGGCATCCGGGCAAGCCCCAGTTTCGCCGGCGCGAGCAGACGCTCGCTGGTTTTCTCATAATCCGCTTCGCTGAAGGTTCGGATGTTCCACACCATCACCACGCCGCGGCCGTACTTGCGGGCCGTCAGGTACGGAATCTTGCGGCCTTGGCTAATGCCCCACAGCACCACTTTTTCGCGCGGAGCGGCTAAACCGAGATCCACTTCCAGCGGAA
>CAYSBM010000079.1:1814-10584 GCA_964429095.1 uncultured Solibacteraceae bacterium
GAGCTTCACTGTGGATTGTCCGTTCACTACCTCCGAAAGGACGCCGGGCCGGCTGGCGGCGCTCGCGCCGGCCAGGGCTAGCTCCTCGCCCGGCTTGCCGAGCTTTCGCAACAAGGCCGGCGTGAGCACCAGCGTCGCCCCCCGAGCCAGATGCTGTTTCATCTTCAGCATCAAGCGCGGATCACCGGATGCCTGTACGCCCAGGACCGCCGCCTTGGCTGCGCCCGGATACTGGGCCGCGGGAACAATTGGTAAGCCCAGCATCCCCAGGTAATCCATCAGCCAGATATTGTCTTCGCTGGTGCTGTTGACCGGCTTGTAGAAAGCGACCCCTCGCAGAGGCTGGGCGCGCACCTTGGCGCTCAGATCCACCAGCTTCGGCCAGTCGCGCTTGAGCAGCGCATGTCCGGGGTGGCCTTTGACGATGTTGCCCAGGTGGAACAGCGTCAACTCACCTGCTCCCGCCAGCGTGCTCTGCCAGGCCTGATCGATGAAATTCTGTGCTGTGCATTCGATGTGATCGAACCACGCGCCGAAGACCTTTGGTCCCGCCACTGAAGCGATCCAGCGGAAATTGGTGAAGCTCTCAAAGGGTTGCACATAGCCCATGCGCTGCGTTTCCGGGTTGCGCACTTCCGTACCTACCCAGACACGGTCAAACGGCGCCGACATGCGCGCGGGATCGTAGCCGAACAGGTGGAAACGGTCGTACCACTGCGGGTACTTGATAATCAGCTTCACATCCGGCCGCACCGCCCGCGCCGGCTCGAAGATCATCGGGCGCAGCAAGCCCACCAGCAAGTCGCGGCGGTACTCACCCCAATCCCGGCCGCCGCGCGCCTGTTCGGATTCCGGCGAGGTGTCTTGGCGCTTTGATAGCTCAACCACGCGTAGGGACCTTTCTGCCGGGTGCCCCAACGCTCGCCCGGCACCGTAGCGATCCCGCCCGCGACGCGGAAGCCTTTGGCTAGAAAGAAGTCGCGCACCGGCTTCATGCGTTCCGGTGGAACATGGCTATCGCCGCGGCGGCCCTCTAGAAAGATGCCGCTTATGTTTAGATCCTTCATCAGCGCCGCTACGCGCTCCCTTCCTTCGGGGCTCATAAGGTACTGTTCGACATCGCCCGCTACGGCGTACACGCTCATGCGAAGCGGGGCTTGGGCAACGGCCGGCGCACACCAGGCCAGAACCGCCGCGGCTGCCACAAACCAATATCTGCTCATTAAGAATCTTCCTTTCCTTCTTTTCATAACCATGCGTGGGCGGCCGGCTTCCGCCATTGCCCTAAACAAATACCCTCAATATCCTGGACCTCTTCATCCGCTCGGTGGCCGCCTCACGTCGGGCCAGGGTGGCCAGACACTTATCCACATCCAGGGCGGCGGCCGACGGGAGCCTTTGGCGCGAAAAGTCCATCGATAGTCTTTTACGCTACGCAAGGGCGATATAATTTTCAAGTGGCCCGGCAGCCCGCGCGGGCGGCCAGGGAGCGGCTGAGTGTTTTACAGTCGTACTTGTCGAGGTTCGGAAATGTTCAAGTTAACCCGTTCGAAGCTGTTTATCCTCGCGGTTTGTGCGGCCGCGCTGACGACCGGATGCAACCGCAAGAGCAAGCCCGCTCAGCCGGTTCACGTGGTGGAAGAAGAAAGGCCGGCTCTGGCGACCTTCGTGCATGTGGCCGACCCGCGAGCGGCATCCCAGTTGTTGTCGGGTTTTTACGGCGTCGAGCAGGGGTCCTGGCGCTGGACCGGCAAAAAATTCTCGGTGGTCCTGGCCACGCCGGACAATGTTGCTCAGAAGAAAATTTCGCTGGTCTTCAAGCTAGCGGTCCCGGAACCGGTCATACAAAAACTGCGAAGTATCACATTATCAGCCACCTTGAACGGTGTGGCGCTGCAACCGGAAACCTACCAGAAGCCCGGTGAGTATGTCTACACGCGGGAGATAGATGCCAAGTTCCTGGGTGGCGCCTCGGCGCAAGTAGATTTCAGTTTGGATAAGGCGCTTCCGCCGGGCGCCGGCGGCGACTCGCGGGAGCTTGGCCTGGTGGCCACCAGCATCGGTTTCGA
The DNA here is from genome assembly GCA_964429095.1 of uncultured Solibacteraceae bacterium. Classification (GTDB taxonomy): domain Bacteria; phylum Acidobacteriota; class Terriglobia; order Bryobacterales; family Bryobacteraceae; genus JAJFUV01. The sequence goes on from CAYSBM010000079.1 coordinate 3,884, forward strand.
TTGGAACTAGGGGCCTACTACTCTCCTTTAAGTTGTTACAAAACAATGCATTTAAATCAAACCGTGGCTTGGCTGCCCGTCCGGCGCCGAATTTTGAAACTTTTCGTTTAAGGCCGCGTCAATAAGTTTACGCCCTAATCGATAGCTGGGATTCAGTCGATAGATGGCGCTGGGATGCAAAGTGAAAATATTTGGCCCCAGGATTGCTTGACAGGCGTGGTATCATACCCTGGGCTGGAAGTTTGGATCGAACCGCACCGGGCGGAGAAGCGCCAGATGAGGGCGGGATTAGATCTTAGCAAGAGGGACTAAGATTTTCTGAAACTTTTTGCTCAGGATTTGCGTCTATATTATCTCTGAGAGTGATTTGGAGGATTTGTTCCGGCTTCCTTGACTTGATGAACGATAAGAGAAATCGAGTTGATTTCGCACTAGGAAGTGAAAGAGAGGTGCACCATGACTAAGACCGAGCTCAATAAGTTCCGAGAGATTCTCAAAGCCCGGCAGGCTGAGCTCGAACAGGTGCTGCGGAATCGCGAGGGCATTGCGATTGAAAAGAGTCCTGACGCGCTGGACGAAGTGCAGCACGCCGCCGAGCGCGAACTTGCTATCCGCAACCTGGACCGCGAATCGCAACTGTTGCGCCATGTGCGGGGCGCCTTAATGCGCATGGATGAGGGCAGTTACGGGATTTGTGTCCACTGCGACCAGGAAATCAGCCCCAAACGCTTGGCAGCAGTGCCATGGACGGCGCTGTGTCTACAGTGCCAGGAAGCCGCTGACCGCAACCAGGAGGAGTCCGCCGAATCGCTGGATGACCTGCTGGTTAACGCGGCATAGAACCTCCCCAAACAATGGAAGGCGCGAGTACCTGCTCGCGCCTTCAATGTCTCTAGCCTCTCACCCCGACTGCCGAAAGCATTCTTCCGGCACTGCTTCCATCGCGCCGGTAAGAGTGAAATTTGCAGTCCAAGCAGCTTGTGCAGAGCCCGGCGGCATGGATTCGTTCCGCGCGGACGCCCGCCCGTCTCAATACCCTACGGTTTGCCTCGACCAAGTCTAAGTGCGTCCCTTCCACCTGCACCACCAGCTCCGGTAGTAATGCGCGGAAAGCGGCGGCCACCTCTGGCCCCACAACGTAGCAGCAGGCGCCAATAGAAGGTCCGATGGCCACCCACAGGTCTTCGGGGCGGGTTCCATACTCCCGGGCCATGGCTTCCACTGTCCGCGCCGCGATCAAAGACAGCGTCCCGCGCCAGCCTGCATGTACGGCGGCTACTGCGCGGCGCCCCGGGTCGGCCAGAAGGATAGGCGCGCAATCGGCCGTCCGTATGCCCACCATTAAGCCGACCATATCACTGATCAAGGCGTCGCCCGCACCTAGCCTCCCTCGCTGGCCGAGGGCTTTGACCACCACGCCGCTATGGATCTGGTTCAGAGCAGCGTGCTCGGATGGACTGAGCCAACAATCGGACTGCCGGGTCCCGAAGCCGTGATCGAGCCACCCAAGTTGAGCTAAGTGCTCATCTTGGTATAGGTTGCGAGTGGAATCGAAGATCACGCCGCGCTCAGGCCGGATGCTTGATCTGCGAAATCATGACCTGTTGCTTGAACTGCTCGAGCATGGACAATTCCAGCCGCACATTCGTGGGGCGCTTCCCATCGAAGGTCATCCGGTCGATCTTGTCCTGGAGCATCAGCAAGCCGTAGAACAGGTTTTCCGGCCGGGGCGGACAACCCGAGATGTAGACATCCACCGGAACGACCTTATCCACTCCCTGTAACACCGAATAAGTGTTGAATGGCCCCCCCACACTCGAGCAGGCGCCCATGGAGATAACCCACTTGGGATCCGGCATCTGATCGTAGAGCCGCTTCAGAACCGGAGCCATCTTGAGCGTCACCGTGCCGGCCACGATCATCAAATCGGCCTGGCGGGGACTGGGCCGGAACACCTCGGCCCCGAAGCGGGCAATGTCGAAGCGCGCAGCGCTACCGGCGATCATCTCAATAGCGCAGCAGGCCAGGCCGAAGGTTAGCGGCCAAAGGCTGGACTTCCGCGCCCAGTTGAAAACGTAATCCACCGAGGTGAGAATGAAGCTCCGGTCAGGGTCGTGTTGTATGTAGGCCACCGCTGCCCCCTACAATTCCGATCTTAGCAAACCGCCCGCTTCGCGGTGTTCACGGTACCAGTCCAGCGGCCGGCGCAGGCCTTCTTCCAAGCTGAAGCGCGGCGCGTGGCCCAGGTCCCGGACGGCGGAGGCCGTGTCGGCTTGCGAATGGCGCACATCGCCCGGGCGCGGGGGGCCGTATACGGGTTCGATGTCGACCCCCTCCAGGCGCGTCAAGGTCCGCCACACCTGGTTGAGGGTATAGCGGTTGCCGTTGCCCGCGTTATACATCTTGCCGGCTGCCGCTCGTGCCCGCGCGGCTTTCAAACACAACTCAGCCACATCCTCGACGTAGGTGAAATCGCGGGATTGTTCGCCATCCCCGTAAATGGTCGGCGGCCGGCGGTCCAGCAAACAGCGCATGAAAATGGAGATGACGCCCGAGTAGGGGCTGGAGGGATCCTGGCGCGGCCCATAAACGTTGAAAAACCGCAGGCTCACCGTTTCGAGATGAAAGCAGGAGTGAAACACGCTGGCGTAGTATTCGCCCAGCAACTTCTGCACGGCATAGGGCGACTTGGGCTGCGGAGCCATGGTCTCGGTCTTGGGCAGCACTTCCGTGTCCCCGTAGGCCGATGACGAGGCGGCATAGATCAGGCGCTCCACCCCGCCTTCGGCGCAGGCGCGCAGCACGTTAAAAGTACCGTCGGCATTCACCTGGTGCGACAACACCGGCTGGTGGATCGACCGGGGCACCGAAGGAATAGCGGCCAAATGATAAACCGTGGCGGCGCCGCGCAACAGCGGCAGGATGGCTTCGTAATCGCGTATGTCGGCGCGGTGCAGCTCCACCTGCGGGCGCACTTGGTCCAGGTTTTCCTCGTGGCCGGTCAGCAGGTTGTCGATCACCACCACCGGCTGGCTGCCTTCCTGCAAGAGCCGGCGGACCAGCATGGAGCCGATGAAGCCGGCACCCCCGGTGACAACCGTGCGGCTCATTTTGCGATCCTGCCGATCTCCGCCTTCAGGTGCCGGATGGTTTCCCGGGCGATTACTTCCGCACCAGGCTTGAAATCGAAGACTTCGGCCGAGACCCAGCCCTGATAGTTGCGCCGCTGGAGCACTTCGAGCACCGGTTTGAAGTCGTAGGTTCCAGCCCCCGGATAGCTGCCGTCCATCTCGTTCACATGCACATGGTGAATGAGGTCGAAATACTTTTCCACCAGCACGGCGTGCGGCTCGGTCTCGTCGTTGGTGTTATGCGTGTCGAACATAGTGCGCACCGCCGGGCTGCCCACCTCGTGCACCACCTTCACTGCCTCGGCCAGAGTGCAGATGATGTCGCTCTGCACACGCGGCAAAGCCTCTACCAGAATGCGCACGCCCCGCATGGCCGCGTGGGGCGCCACCTTCTGTAGCCCGTCGACGAAATAGCGGGTGGCTTCGTCGCGGCTGATGCCTCCGGTGGTGGAGCGCTGTTTGGGTGAGCCGAACACCATGACGCCGTCCGGGCCGAAGTCGGAACATAAATCCACCAGCGCCCGGACGTAGTCCCAGCTTCGCTGCCGTACCGCGCGATCCGGCGTCGTCACATGGAGGTCTTTCGGCCCCACCAGCAGCCAATGCAGGCCTACGAATCTCAAGCCTTCAGATTGCAGAATCGAGCGGTACTGGCGGCGTTCGGCCGCCGTGATGCGCGAGGCGTCTTCAGCCAGCGTGAAGGGAGCGATTTCAATGCCGCCGTAACCTTCTTTGGCCACTATCTTGGCGGCTTGGGCCAACGTTGCGCCCTCAAACACCTCGTTACAAAGGGAGAGCTTGAACTGGTAGGGCATGACGGTACTAGTTTAGCAAGGGATGTCTACGTCCATCGCACGCCGTTTGCTATGCTTGAAGCTGTCCCGGTTTCAACGAAACGATGCCCTTCCATGTAAGACCTCTTCGAGAACTTCTGGTTCGTCCCGTGCTTCCCGAGCCGATCGCCCGGCTAAGCGAGTTGGCCTACAACATGCTTTGGACGTGGGACCATAATCTTCGCAACCTGTTCCGGCGCCTGGACCCGGGACTGTGGAAAGCCTGCCAGCGCAATCCGGTGCTTTTTCTGGGCCAATTGCCCCAAGCCACGCTGGAGCGCGCTGCGACGGACCAGCGTTACCTGAGCTTGTACCGCCACTGCATCGAGCGCTTCGACAACTACATGCAGGCAGCACAGAACCTTCCGCCGGACCGGCTGATCGCTTATTTCTCGATGTAGTATGGACTGGCGGAGTGCCTGCCAATCTATTCCGGCGGGTTGGGCGTGCTCTCAGGAGACCATCTCAAGGCCAGCAGCGACTCGCTGATTCCGCTAGCCGCCGTCGGCCTGATGTACCAGCAGGGCTATTTCCAGCAGTCGCTCAACCCCGACGGATGGCAACAGGAACGCTACACCCCCAATGATTTCTATACTTTACCTATCCAGCCTGTAATGGTGGACGGCAAGGAATTGCGAATCCCGCTGAGGATGCCGGGGGGTGTGGTGCAAATCAAGGTCTGGCGCATGAACGTGGGGCGCGTGAACCTGTATCTGCTGGCCACCAACATCAGTGAGAACCAAAACCCGGAGTTCCGCGACATTACCGACCGTCTGTACCCGGGCGACCGCCCGACCCGCATCCGCCAGGAGATCGTCCTGGGCGTGGGCGGCTTACGCGCCTTGAAGGCTATGGGACTGGAGCCGACGGTGTTCCATATGAACGAAGGCCATTCGGCCTTTCTTTCACTGGAGCGCATCCGCTCGCTGGTAAAGGAACAAGGCCTGTCGTTTGACGAAGCCGTGAACGCCTCCCGTGCCAACAATGTCTTCACTACACACACTTCGGTGGCTGCGGGCATCGACCTGTTCGACCCCGGTCTGATGCACCTTTACTTTGACGAGTACAGCCGGGAAATTAACCTGCCATTTGAACGCTTGCTGGCGCTGGGCCGCATGAATCCTGCCGACCCGGGCGAGCCATTCTCGATGGCCATCCTGGCTATCAAGACCAGCGCTTATCGCAATGCCGTGAGCCGTCTGCACCGCAGCGTTTCGCAAGCCATGTGGCAAGGGCTGTGGCCTCAACTGCCCACCTGGGAGGTCCCCATCACTTCCATAACCAACGGAGTCCACCTGCCTACCTGGATTAATGGCGATCTGGCCAACCTTTACGACGCCTACCTCCAACCCGACTGGCGGGAGCGCTATCCGGACCCCAAGACCTGGGAGTTGCTGGATGAGATTCCGGACACCGAACTCTGGGAAGTGCGCAGGCAGAGAAAACGCGCTCTCATTGGTTTCGTCCGCGAGCGCGCCAAGGCATGCGCATTGGCGCGCAATGCCTCGGCCAGCGAACTCCGGCGCGCCGCAGAAGTGCTGGACCCGGATACGTTCACGATCAGTTTTGCCCGCCGTTTCGCCACCTACAAACGCGCCACGCTGATTTTCCGCAATGTGGAGCGCCTGAAAAAGCTGCTGACCAATCCGTCGCGCCCGGTGCAAATGGTGATTGCCGGCAAGGCCCATCCGCTGGACGAACCCGGCAAGACGCTGATCCGCGAGATCGTGCAATTTTCGCGGGATCCGGAAGTCGCGCGCCACGTGGTGTTTGTAGAAGACTACGGCGTGGAGGTGGGCCGCGAACTGGTGCAAGGCGTGGACCTTTGGTTGAACAATCCCAGCCGGGGCGAGGAGGCGTGCGGCACCAGCGGAATGAAAGCCGGCATCAACGGTGTGCTGAATCTGAGCATCCTGGACGGCTGGTTTGACGAAGCCTATGAGATTTCCGGCGGATGGGCCATCGGCGAACGGATCCCGTACTCGCCGGATCAGGATGAGGTGCATGCCCGGGCTATTTACTCGCTGCTTGAAAACGAGATAGTTCCGCTTTATTACCGCCGGCGGGAAGACGGCGTTCCAACCGAGTGGATGCAGCGGGTCCGCCAGTCGATCCGTGCGCTCAGCCCGTTGTTTAACTGTCAGCGCATGGTCGAGGAGTATATGAGCCAGCTCTATGAGCCGGCCCAGGATGCTTTCGCGCGACTGAGCCGGGATTCTTTCTCCCGCACCCGCGAGCTGACGCGCTGGAACGCCAGCGTGGAGCAATTGTGGGACCGGGTGCGCTTTGTGGACGTGGGCACGTCAACTGCGGAGCCGGTGCATAGCGGGCGCAGCGTGACGGTGACCGCGGTGCTTGATTTGGCCGGCCTGGCGCCTCAAGATGTCCGCGTGGAAGCCGTGCTGGGCAGAATCGGCGCGAACGGCGATCTGGAGGATACCGAGGTCTTGACCTTGACGCCTTCGGGAGCCGAGGGAGCTAACCACCGGTTTTCGGGCGAATTTGCTCCCCGGCATACCGGAAGGCTGGGCTATGCTCTGCGCGTGGGCCCCAACCATTACCATGATCCCATCACACGCCCCTGCGGCACGCTGATTAAATGGGCGGCCGGTGGCTGAAGCGCCGCGCGCCTTTCGAGGACTAGGGGGGACTGAAAAAAGAGTGGAAAGCGGGGCCGTTTCGCGCTACATAGGTACTTAAGGCTCAGGGCGGGGTGGTGAACCTGCCGAATCAGAGG
>CAYSBM010000080.1:0-6678 GCA_964429095.1 uncultured Solibacteraceae bacterium
GGGCCTCTTCCGCAGGATCGCCTGGCGCATCCAGGCGAATGCGTGGGGCGGTCTCTCCGAGCGCGCGCGCCAACGCGCGCTCGAGATCGCGGATGACGCCGATCTCCGCATCCGGGCGCCGAAGAACTTCCTGCGGGAGCCCATCGACGACGGGCGGACGATCGAGGCGCGGCTCAAGCCGTCGCTCGATCCGCGGTTGCCGCTACCAGGCACGCCGCTCATCCGCCGCTTCCAGGGCAAGGACATCATCGTCCACGTCCGGCCAGATGGCGGCTTCGAGTGCAACGGCAGGATCTACACGTCACTGAGCCGCGCGGTGACCGAGGCTACGGGCACGCGCTGGAACGGTTTCGCCTTCTACAACCTTGGCCACCGTCCAGGAGTGAAGCATGGCGAACGGGAATAACGGAAACGGGACGCCGAAGCCGATCCGTTGCGCCATCTACACGCGGAAATCGACTGACGAGGGACTGAATCAGGATTACAACTCTCTCGACGCACAGCGTGACGCCGGCGAGGCCTACATCCGCAGCCAGGCCGGCGAGGGCTGGACCCTCCTGCCGGACCAGTACGACGACGGCGGCTACACCGGGGCCAACATGGACCGCCCGGCGCTGCGCCGCCTGCTGGCGGACATCCAGGCCAACAAGGTCGATTGTGTCGTGGTCTACAAGGTGGACCGGCTCAGCCGCTCGATCCGCGACTTCGGCAAGATCATGGAGATCCTGGAGAAGCACGGCGCGACGTTCGTGTCGGTCACCCAGCAGTTCAACACCACCACTTCCCTCGGCCGCCTTACGCTGAACATCCTGCTTTCCTTTGCGCAATTCGAACGGGAGATCATCTCCGAACGCACCCGCGACAAGCAGATCCTGGCGCGCAAGCGCGGCAAGTGGACCGGCGGCCACCTGCCGCTCGGCTACGACCTGGAGGACGGCAACCTGGTCATCAACGAAGAGGAGGCTGTCCGCGTGCGTCAGGTCTTCGAGTGGTACCTGGAAGGCCACTCCGTCCATGGCATCGTGGCGAAATGCGAGGGCCTCGGTTGGCGCAACAAACAGTGGGCAACCAAGGAGGGCAAGACCTTCGGCGGCCACCCCATGCGGAAATGCCACCTCTACACGATGCTGGCGAACCCGCTGTACGCCGCGCGGATCCGAGCCGGCGATGAGATCGTAGCCGCGGCCCACCCCCGGATCGTCGACGACAACACCTTCGACCTGGTCCAGCAGAAGCTGAAGGAGAACACGCGGAATCCCGGCGGCGAGCGCGGGCCAAGAATGGCGGCCCTGCTGCGGGGCCTCCTCTACTGCGCAGCCTGCGGCTCGCCGATGTCGCCGAGCTACTCGTCTCGGCAGAACCGGCGGTACCGATACTACGTCTGCCTCCGCACCATGCAGCGGAACGGTGACGGGTGCACAACGCGTGCCGTGTCCGCGCCGGTGGTGGAGGAGGCGGTCATTGAGAGCGTCCGGCGGTTCGCCATGCAGCCCGAGGTCGTTGAAGCGACCGCCCGCGCCGCTCGCCAGCGGTTGACCGAAGAGTTGGGCCGCCACCGTGAGGAGTTGAAGGCGGTCAACGTCCGCGTCCGGAACGCGAAGTCGCAACTCGTGCGCGCGAAGAACCTCGACGCCGATCGGGAGGCGGCGCTCCGCGAGATCGTTTCGTCGGGAGAGGCCAAAGCGGACCAACTCCGCAGCTTGGTGGAGCGCGGCGAACGGCTGCGGTTCGACGACCAGATGGTGCGCCAGCGCATGGCGACGTTTGACGAGGTCTGGAAGGCCATGACGATCCAACAGCAGGCGGCGCTGCTGCGCCAATTGATCGAACGGGTTGGCTACGACGCCCGCAGCGACAAGGTCAAGGTCACCTACCACTCGAACAGCATCCGGGAGTTCTGCAAAGGAGGGATAAAGTGAAGGACCGCTGCGAAGACGAGATCCCGCTCAAGCGGCCGGCGCGCCAAGCAGCGGGCAGGCCGAAGAAGATCGCAGCTCCGGCGCCGCCGCGCATTCCACGGAGCACCCGGCTGATGGCCCTGGCGATCAAGTTCCAGGAGATGATCGACCGAGGCGACGTGAAGGACTACGCCGACCTGGCCCGCCTGGGCTTCGTGACGCGGGCACGGGTCACGCAGATCATGAACCTCACGCTGCTCGCTCCCTTCATCCAGGAGGCACTATTGATGCCCAGGGAATTAGGCCATGACGCGATTTCTGAGCACCACTTGCGGCCCATCCTTAGGGCGGTAGACTGGAGGGAGCAGGAGGCTGCCTTCGCCTTGATGGGGGAAGGCACTCAACAGTGCTCCCAATATGCCCTTCCGTAATTAATATTACATCGGGCTTGCAGCCGCCACCGTAGATCAATAGTGCCGAATCAAAGCTGAATACAAATCGGCACGTATGCCGGTCGCCTTTCTTAAAAGGCCTTCGATTCCAGCCTGCAGGCTTGCCCGATCCTGCCCCGCATTCAAGAGGGAGTTGATCGCGTCTCGGTCAAGTAGAAAGCCCGGATTTCTGACCGCCTCAAGAAGCTCATTTCGGAGAGCCTGAACCGCTGGCACACTCGGTGGATATTTTGGGCCAATCCCTGTAATCACAACGGCATTAGCTTCCATCGACAGATGCTTGTTGGCCTCTTGACGCAGCCAATCCGACATCTCAACCTCCGAGGATTCGAGGATCGCTTCGTCCGCGACATAGCCTGCTTCCCCAGGAAGGGGCTTGTGCCCAACGAAAAACAACCGAACCAAGCCGGGACGCGCCTGGGACTGCACCACGAACCCGTCTTGAGAGGCACCGGGCTTGAGTCTTCGATTGGTGTCGCTATCTAGCGCGTCTCGGCCGAAGAATACACGCTCCAATGGGGGCTTGGAACGCTCTATATTGTAAACGCGCCAATATTCAGGTGCGTGGGTAGAGCCTATGGGTCCAAGCGCATCAAGCCAGAACATCTGAATCCACTGTTTCGCGTCAGGCGCGTTCGTGATCCTGTACTCGTACGTAAAGCCATCGGGACCACTACGAACGCTACAGTTGACGATTGGCCGAACGTGAACTCGTCGTGTGATTGCAATTGTGATTGCCTCCGCTCCCCGTCTTCTCGCCCCTTCCACAACCAAATTGCCGGCCTCATCGAGCCAAACCCTGTCGTTCGGAGATCGAGCAAGATCCGGCTGCTTCGTCCCAAACACCCGTGGAACGACCCGGAGCTGCGATTCTGATTGCTTCTGATCTTGGGCCATCAAGGAAGTGCTCAAGATCAGCGCCACAGCAACTCTTGCGAAACAGTTTCCAACCGCGAGGTGCTTAATCGTCTGTAACATCTCCATTCCCTCCAGTGGCTTCCTTTTGCCAGATATCCACATCAGTCCACGAAACGAAGATGGTAGTGATCAGAATGGACAAGAATCCCTCCTGGTCCTGCACCGCCTCCGTTCGCCAGTGCTATGTTATAGGCTGTCTGAAGATAGTTGTTGCAACTAAAAGGGAGATCGACATTTAATCCGAGTTTATGTTCAGCGTGGGGGGACTGCCAGTACTGGCCGCCGTACCGGGGACCAAGGTCGAATACACCGCCCCAATTCAAGCTCATGTCGTTTACGCACAGCCGCTGGGCGGTTTGCTGACGGTATTGCTGCGCGATTGTCTGCATTTTCGCGACAGTCGGAACGGAAACATTGAAACCATACCAGTCTGGGTGCTCGGGCTGCGCACCGCCAGGTTTGTAATACAAGTCCTGGTTCTCGTATAGCTGTACGCAACAGTACCCATTGTTCGCCCATGCCCCAACCCAAAACTCCTGATTGTATGTAGTTGCGGCAGCATAGATGACCATTGGGTGCATCCCTGCTACGGTAGGCGCGTAGAACTGAAGCGAGGGGGAGCAACCGTCACCGCTCGTGCGAAACGAGCTTGGCTGGATGCTGCCCTTGGGGCGAGCAGAGTCGTCGTGCCAATGATAGCCGCTCATCGGAAACACCTCCGGCTGAAGCACAACGTCGAGATTCGATGCAGGGGGTTGGCCGGGAAGGTTCTCCCAGTAAAAACAGAGCTGAAACTGCACAACCTCTCCTGGTCTGACCTCTATCGGTTGAGCGTGGCCTCGGGGGTCTCCTCAAAACCGGCCAATGAGGGTCACTTCAAAACCGGCCAACGGACTTGAGGCGGGACAAGGGTTGTTATACCGTGCCGGAGGGGTTTCCGGCAAATAGTTCTGGCCTCGCCTGGAGTGTGGGGCCTATACTGACATCGCTCGGCTGGAGGGTACGGCAACGCTGGGAAGCGACCAGAGCGCCAGGCCGAGTGCCGGAATGGCGAGGGCGGCGCGAGCCGCCCCGCTCCGCAGCCATTCTGGCTGAAAAGCGGCAAATCCCGGGAGCGCGACGGCCGCGCCCTGGCAGGGGGCACCGCTTTCTATCGTGAGGGCATCGTCGACGTTCCCTCAGTCAGCCGCGGCGGCCTTGGTACGCCAGCTGCGGGGGCCGCACTTGAGCACGTGGCCGTGGTGGAGCAGGCGGTCGAGCATGGAGCCGACGGCGGCGGTGTCGCCGAGCAGCTTGCCCCAGTCGTCGACCGGGCGGTTGGAAGTGAGCAGCGTGCTGGCTCGCTCGTAGCGGCGCATGATGATTTCCAATAGATCCTCAGCGGCCGTCTGTGGCAGCTTGCGCATGCCGAAGTCGTCGATGATGAGCAGGGCGACGGTGGAGACCGATTCCATGTAGCGCTTGCGCGAGCCGTCCAGGGTGGCGTCGGCCAGTTCTTCCAGTAGCACGTGGGTTTCTCGATAGAGGACCTTGTAGCCCTGGAGGATGGCCGCCTGGCCGATGGCCTGGGCGAGGTGGCTCTTGCCGGTGCCGCCGGGACCGAGGAAGAGAGCGTCCTCGTGGCGGCCGATGAAAGCGCCGGTGGCGAGGTCGAAGACGAGACTGCGATTCATCTTCGGGTTGAAGGCGAAGTCGAAGTTGTCGAGGTTCTTGTGGGGATCGCGGAAGGCGGCGTGTTTGCGGCGCCGCTCCAGCAGGCGGTCGGAGCGGCGGGTCAGTTCGTCCGAGACCAGGCACGAGATGAGATCGAGGGGAGCCATCGGTTCGGCTTGGGCCTGTCGCAGGCGGGTTTCGAGCACGCTGGCCATGCCGCCGAGGCGGAGTTGGCGCAACGATCGTTGAAGTTCGCTGAGGTTCATTCGGGGTTCTCCTTGGTCTTGCTGTCAATGAGGTCGCGGTAGAGAGTGAGTTGGCGGATGATGGGGTCCACCTGGCGCAGGGTGAGTTGCGGCCGGCGTTCGAGCCAGCGGCGGACGAAGCGCAAGGGGTTGTCCGGGAGGCCGATTTCCAGAGCGGCAGCGCAGCCATCGTCGGCCAGTGCGGCTCCATGCTTGCGCGCAAGGCTCAGCAAGCCCTGGATACGGCGGATGGCCACCACGCCTTGAGCGCGGTACATCTGTTCGGCCAGCGCGCCGAGTTGCGGACCGGTCTTGCCGCAGCGGGCCAGCAGTTGCTGGGTGGACAGCGGCGTCCGCGCTGGCTTGTCCTGCTCGGCGATGCGGTGCTGTCCGCGCGCCTGGACGCAGTGCTCGCGCAGCAGTTGGCCGGTGCGCGGATCCAGCAGCCGCACCCATTCGTGATCCCATTGAGCCCGCACCTGCCGGCCGATCCAGCCGGGCGGCACGCTGTAGTAGGCGGCGCCGACTTCGACGCAGCCGTCGAGGTTCACCTTGCGCGGAGCGAACTGATAAACGCGGAAGGGCTCGACGGGCAGTTCGACGAGCGCCGGCTTCTCTTCGGCAAACATGGTGCTCACCTGGCGCTTGGTGGTGCCGTGGATGCGCGTGTCGGCCCAGTTGCGCTCCCAGCGATCGAGGTAGGCTTGTGCCTCTTCGAGACTCTCGAAGCGCAGGCCTTTCAGCGGCGTATTCTTGGCGTGGCCGGCGCTGCGCTCCACTTTGCCCTTTCGATCCGGGTCTCCCACGCGGCAAGGCAGGGCGACGATGCTGTAGTGCGCCAGCATGTCGCGGTAGAGCGGGTTCAGAGAAGGGGCGTAGATGTCGGGCTTGAGGATGCCCTCGCGAAGGTTATCGAGCACGACGGTGCGCGTGGCGCCGCCCAGGCGGCGCAAGGCCTGCTGGTGGAGTTCGACCCAGGTTTGCGTGCTCGAGGTGAAGGTGAGCAGGCGCACGGCCTTGCGGCTGTAGCCGAGAGTGAGCACAAACATCCGCGTGCGGCGGTAGCGGCCGGTGTGCGGATCGCGGACCATCGGGCCTGTGCCGTAGTCGACCTGAAGCTCTTCGCCAGGCGGCGTGACGATGACGGCGCAGGCTTCCGAGACAGTGTGGTCGCGCAGCCTGCCGACGAAGCGTTTGACGCTCTGGTAGGAGGCGCGGAAGCCGTGGTCGTCGACCAAGTCCTGGTAGATGGCTTTGGCGTTGCGGCCTTTGCTGAGGGAGAGTTCGATGAAGTCGCGGTGGACCTCGCAGGCGCTGGCCGTGGGGCTGTGGCTGGGCTCGGAGGCGGCGCCAAAGCCGGGGGTCGCCTCATTGGCCGGTTTTGAAGTTGCCGAGTCGGAGGGCTCGCTGTCCGGCCCTGCGGCCGGGCGGGAGTAGGGGGTCACCTAGTTGGCCGGTTTTGCAGGCGGACGGCGGCCCGAGGCGGGGCTGGGACGGATGACCCCGCCGGCG
>CAYSBM010000080.1:6688-10559 GCA_964429095.1 uncultured Solibacteraceae bacterium
ATGATCTGGCGGTCGGCGACGCAGGCTCCGCGTGGCGGTCTTTGGCCCGGGCCATTTCGTTGGCCGGTGTTGTGAGGTCCCTCATTGGCCGGTTTTGGGTGACCCCCGAGGCGTGGATGTGTAGGCTGTGCAGAACCACTACCAAAGCTACGGTCCAGATTGCCCGCAGTACTTCCATTTTCTCAAACCTCCTTTCCGTTCCTTGACCCATAATGGCAGTGGTCCTTCTCCATTGTTCAAGCGTGGTCAGCCCGTCTGGCCCTGATCGAAACTGGGGCTCCCAGAAGCTGGCACCGTATACTTGCCACTCTTGCCGTTGAGCCGGAGAGTCGGCCCAATGTGGAGTGCCAAGAACGCGTGGACGAGCTCATGCGCATGAAGTCGGCCCTCAGTGGAACTCTAACCGAAGAACCGTCAATCCGTATGCCGTTGATGCCGCTAATGCCGTAAATGCCGCTTGCCATCGAATTTTCTGCGATCCGCGCCGCCCCGGAGCCAGTTTTCGATATCTGTTCGGCGAAATCGCCACTGCCTTCCCACCTTGAAGGCGGGGATGACTCCTATTTCTGCCCATTGGCGCAGCGTTCTCGCTGCCAAGCGGAGCCATGCGGCCACCTCCTTGATTGTCAGGATCTCATCGTCATGGGCAGGTTCGAGTCCTGCCATCGACTGTGGCGTCTGGCTGTGATCTTCTGCGTGTTGCCCGGACCGGAGCATCACCTCCATATCGCTAATGAACAATTCCCGCTCGGCGGGGCTGGCCGACGCGGGAGCGAAGCAGCGATACAGTTCTAGGCTACGCCAGGTTTCGACGACTTTCGTCCGCGAGATGCTGAGACCGGACAGATAGATTTCGAAATCGGCGATTTGTGCCGCCAGCCCCATCTGGAGCCAATGCCGGAAGGCGCGGTCGTGTAACCGGCGCAACTTGTCGTGGACCGCTTCCGCTCGGGACCGGCTGGGGATGGCCGGATGGGCATAGGCTCCCGTGTGCGGATCTCGCAGGTGCGCCAGCTCCACGATCTGCTGAAGGACAGAGGGCAGTGCGCAGATATCCGCCTCAAGAAGTTCCACGGGATCCGGATTCGGCGCTTGCGGTGGCATTGGGAGCGCAACCGGGGTGACCTGCGGGAAACTGGATGCGACCGTGGGTAGCGGCCGGCAAGGCCAGATACCGAAAGAATACGCGGAAGTGTGCTTGCGGTCTATCGGTGAAACGGGGCGGAGCGCGGAGGAGTTTCACCTGATTTCGCGCATTTCCGGCATAACAGTTGAAGCTAGTATCAACGGCGATTTGAAAGCCCGCCAAGGCGGTGGCACCCGACCGATGCAATACACGGACGATCAGTAGAACAGGATTTACGATCGAACGTCAGGATACTGCCACATCTGCGCAAGAAGCTCTCTTTCAAGAACTACGGCCAGCACGGCGAACGAGGGGCGTGGCACGTGGAGCATTCGCGTCCGCGCGCAAAAGGCGGCACGGATCATGGGAATAACCTTTACCCGCCTGCATTGACTGCAATCTCGAAAAATCGGCCATGAGCACGCGCACAGGCCGGGGCTGGCATGGCAGGCGTAGAGCTCCGCTTTCCCGAGAACGTCGGATTGAGGCTAAGAGGTCCGCCGCGGTGGCATGGGGAATTCTCGGCGCGGCGGTTGGGGCGTTGGCCGGGCCCGGGGGCCTGCTGGCCGGCGCGTTGATCGGCGCCACGCTCGGCCACGAAACGGACCCGAACGATCGCTGACCGGGCAAACCGCTGCCCCCTGGCATCGATTTCTTCACCGGTGGATCATCAGAGTCCCGTCACATTGACGCCGGGGCGCACTATTCCTCAAAACCATGTTGTTATACGCTTCAATCGATTGATTCCTAGGACGTTCGCCCGAGACAAGTCAACCGGTTCTACCGATTGCATTTACCCTGGATGCTTGAATTAGGATGGAAATTGGTCTCGCTTTTTCCATCGCCCAAGCGGGAGTCAAGCTTTGGCCATCGGCGGGGCGCGACCAGCAAGCAAGGCGAGGCTGACTTCGGCGATGGCAAAGCACCGGGCATTCAACGCTGATAAGTTCCTCGACAAATTCGAAGGCCAGGAAGGCCTCCTCCGTTCCTACGCGGGCATCTGGGATGACGGCCTCCTGGTCGACGCCGATTCACTGGACGTTGAAGGCTTCAAGGAATTCATCGTTAACGGCGATGGCGATCGGAAAGACGAGTTCATGGAGGGCCTTTACCGGGCCTATGACCTCAGCAACGAACGCGGCCATGAGGACCTGGTCGCTTCTTGCCTGGATCTCGGCTACGATCCCGATCCGGGCGGCGTGCTTCCGGTTGAGTGCCTCAGCCTCAAGGTCCGCACCGAGAATGAGGAAGCGTTCAACCTGGCCTACGACCGGTGCGCGATGCATCAGGCTGAGCGGTTCTCCGTATTCCAGGGCGAGGCCGGCCGGACCATCCCGGATGTAAGAGCCGCCACGGAGCAGTTGCAGGGGAAGCTGTCGGCGGTCTTCAAAGGCGACAAGAACAGTGACCGCGTACTGGTGCGCCAGTATCAGGAGGGCGCCTACACGAACTTCATCGTCTATCACGAGAAGCGCACGCAGGCGATGCTGGTTTTCAAGGGCTCTCGGATCAAGCCCAAGGTGTCGCCGACCGTTTTCCGCCCCGCCCAGCAGGACTTCGTCAGCTACAACAGCGAGACCGGCCAGGTCGAAATCGAGGCACGATTTGAGAAGGAAGAGAGCGCCCTTCGGAAGAGCTTCGCGGAGTGCTGCTTCGGTGACCCGGAGCTATTCGAGAAGCCCGAAGCGGCCCAGAAGTTCACGCTCGGCGTAATCGCCTGCGAGGATTTTGCACTGGACGTGGACGAAGGCGATTCGGCCGCCTTGGTGGAGCTTCACTTCAAGCTGAAGCAGAAGCACGGTCCGGCGTTTGTGATCCGATCCAAGAATGTCCTGGAAACACTGGAGTTGAACAATCTACGCAAACGGCTTTCGGACGCAACCATCCACAAAGCCGTCTTCAAGATCGGGTTCCCCGACGACGCACGCGGAAAACGCGTGGAGGTAAGCGGGACAAACAAGATCTCATTCAAGCGCGCCACCCACGCGGAAGACGTGTTCCGGTATTTAGAAAGGTGGAAGATCCTCGGTGCCGGCAAGCTTACTTCATCTGGTTTTGCGGTTGTTGAATACCTGCGATGAGCCTGTAATCGCCGCATCGGATGTGGCGGATTACCCTGCCGCTCAGCTTCTGGAGCTGGTCGGCGCCGGAATCTTGCGCGAAACCAGCCGCGCCACCGAGATCGCTCGGCCGTTGCGCTACGGGGCTGGCGAGAGTCTGATTGTGCGCGAGACGGCGCGGGGGCTGTTCGGCGTGGCTGCCGAAGACGACTACCACGATCCGTTCCCGCTGACCGAGGAGGACGTCAGGCAGTACTCGATCTCGCTGACAGGTTTGGTGAGGGAGATTCGGCGCCGCAATGAGATCGTCGGAAGCGATGTCCGAATCGACGACGGGCTGATTCTAGTTGGGACAAAACAAGTTCCAGGCGTAGCGAGGTTCCCGGTCTACCTATCGCTGCCAAACATCGACCAGGCGGCGCTGCTCGAACGGTCCCTGCGCGCCAGACGAGGGACGGCGGGCACACTGGCGGTCGTCATCGTCCCGGAGGATGCCTGCATCACCGCCGAACTCCAGCGGACGCTCGACGAAGGCGGAGTGCAGGTTGTCTCACTACCAGCGACGGACGCGCTGGAAGGCCTGGCCATGGACTGGTCAGCGATCTTGCGGTCGCTGCCGGGAAACCCCGCTGAGAAAGAACAGTACGTTTTCCGGAAGAAAGGGCAGTCGTGGGAACTGACCTTT
>CAYSBM010000081.1:0-8135 GCA_964429095.1 uncultured Solibacteraceae bacterium
CGCCCCCGCCGCCCGCCCAGACCCCGCCCTAGCACCCGAAAATCCAGAACGCGGCGCGCCAGCCGTAGCGTAGCTGGACCGGCACCACGATCAGGGGACTCAACGCGCCTCCCAGGCGGCTGGCCATCCAAATGGCGCCCTGCGCCCGCCCGCGCTCCCGCGCTGGGAACCACCGGGCCAGGGCGCCGCTCGTGTTAGGGTAAGCGCCCGCCTCTCCCGCGCCAAAAAGGAACCGGAAGATGAGAAGCTGCACATAACCGGTGGCAGCTCCGGTCAGGCTGGTGAAGACGCTCCACCACAGCACGATCCGCATCAGCACCTTGCGCGGACCGATGCGGTCCCCCAAAGCGCCGCTAGGCAGCTCGAAGGCCGCGTAGGCGATGGCGAACGCTCCCAACACCAGTCCCCACCTGCCGGGGGGGATGCCGAGTTCCTCCTGCATGCGCGGGCTGGCCACCCCGATACACACCCGGTCGATGTAGGTAATGATCGAAAGCAAGAATAGTAGCGCCAGCACCCGCGTGCGGTATCGCATAAACGGCGATTATGTCACAGGCCCGCAGCCGGCGTAATCCACGCAGCTGGCCTTTGGCTGTCCGGAGAGTTCAGCCAAAAACCGTTCTGCTATTATGAAGCCAGATGAGCTTGCTTTCCCAGAGGCCCCAGCTCCAGCTGAAGGTGGCGCAGATGCAGAGCCTTACGCCTGGACGGGTGCAGATGGTTACGGTTCTTCAGCTAAACCGTTTGGAACTGAAGGACATGATTGCGCAGGAAATTGCTGCCAATCCCGTGCTGGAAGAGAGCGGGGAGGCTGGTGAGGAACTTACCGAACAAGAGGTGCAGGCGCTGCTGGAAGCCGAGCGGGTCGCAGAGCCCGCCGACGCCGGCGTGCTGGCCGTGAGCGACGGGGAACGGGAAACCGAAGCAGCCGAAGCCGCCTCCGAGCTGGCCCTGGAAGATGTTCAGGACCCGGCGGGGGGTGGCGGGGGAGCCGGATCGGACATTGAAGCCGCCGACGGCTCCGGTCTGGTGGAATCCTCAAAGTCCACCGATCCTTTCGAAGAGATCGACTTCGGCTCGTTTTTTGACGACTACCTGGATCCCGGCTACAAGAGCCCCGCTGCGGAATCTCCCGAAAAGCCGTCATTTGAGACGTTCTTGTCAGCTCCGGTGACGCTTTCCGACTACCTGCACAGTCAGTTGAGTCTGGTGGTGCTCAGCGAGGCGGTGCGGGAAGCGGCCGAGGCCATCATCGGCAACCTGGACGAAAACGGCTACCTGACCGCGTCGCTCGAGGAGATGGCTGCCGGCGGCGAGTACCGCATGGAGGATCTGGAAGCGGCGCTGAAAGCCGTGCAGAGCCTTGATCCGGCTGGCGTAGGAGCCCGCGACGTGCGAGAGTGCCTGCTGCTGCAACTGGCCAGCCGCAATGGCGAGGGCGGCGTGGCATGGCAGATCATTTCTGATCACCTGAAGCTGGTTGAGACCCGCCAGTACAAGGAACTGGCGAAGGCGCTGGGCCGGCCCATGCGGCACATCGAGATCGCGCTGGAGGTGATCAAACATCTGGACCCGCGCCCCGGCCTGCGCTACTCGGGACCCGGCGCGCGGCAGGTCGAGCCCGATGTCTTCATCTCCAAGGAAGGCGACGAGTACATCATCCAGCTCAATGATGAGGACATCCCCCAACTCCGCTTGAACGCCCAGTACCGGCGGATGCTGGACCGCACGCAGGAACCGAACAAGGAAGTCCGCAATTACATCAAAGAACGTTTTCAGTCGGCTTTGATGCTGATGAAGAACATTGAGCAGCGCAAGAGTACGATACTGCGGGTTTGCCAGGCGATTGTGCGGCGGCAGACTGAATTCTTCGAGCGCGGCATCGACGCCCTGAAACCCATGATGATCAAGGATGTGGCCGAAGAGATCGGCGTGCATCCGTCGACGGTCAGCCGCGCGGTGGCCAACAAGTTTGCGCACACCCCGCAAGGCGTGTTCGAATTGCGGTTTTTCTTTTCGGAAGCCGTGCAGGGGCCCTCGGGCAGCATGACGCCCCTGCTCATCTTGAAGCGCAAGGTGAAGAAAATGATCGAGGAAGAGGACCCGGCTCATCCGCTCACCGACGAGCAGATTACCGAGCGGCTTCGCGCGGAAGGAATTCAGGTCACCCGGCGAACGGTAGCCAAGTACCGGGAGGATATGAACATTCCTTCCACTCATCATCGGCGCGCTCGAAAGTGAGCTTTCGAACTTCACGGAGGGATGCATGATCATCCATTACACAGGCAAGCAAGGCGTTTTTACCGCGGCGCAGCAACGCAAGATTGAGTCCCGGTTCGCCAAACTCGGCAAGTTGCTGGACCGGCGCGGCGGCCAGGACAAAGAAGCGCATGTCATCCTCACCGCCGAACGTCATTTGAACCATGCCGAAGTGACGATCAAGTTTGGGGGCCATCCCTTGGTAGGTGTGGCCAGCGATGTGGACCAGTTTGCTGCTCTGACCACTGCCTTGGACAAGCTTGAGAAACAGGTGCTCAAGCTGCGGGCCAAGTGGCGGGATACCAAGCGCGCTCCCAAGCGGGACGAATACGAGGAAGAAGGCGCCGAGATGGCCGGTCCGGTAGCGGCTGAGGTGGAAAGCGAGGAAGGCAACGTAGTAAAAGTCTTCCATCTCGACCAGCGCGCCAACGGCAAGCCCATGACGCTGGAAGAAGCTCTACTGGCGATGGGCCAGGAGCGCGACTATCTGGTTTACCGGGACGCGCAATCCAACCGGCTGTCGGTGCTGCTGCGGCGGCGCGACGGACACTTCAACCTCGTGGAGGCTTGAGGGCTCCTTCCAGATGCCCAACAGGCGCACCAGCCAGACAGATGCCGCCCAGGCTGACCTGATCATCCTGACGGGGCTAAGCGGTTCGGGTAAGGGCACGGTGCTGAAGGCGCTCGAGGACCTCGGCTACTATTCGGTCGACAACCTCCCGTTAGAACTCATTCCGAAGTTCGCCGAACTGACCAAGCAGTCTCCCGCGATCCGGCGCGCCGCTTTGGTTGTGGACATTCGTGAGGGTGGCGAACTGAAGCGTTTTCCTGAGATTTACCGCCGCCTGCGGCGAAGCATTGCCACAACTCTGGTTTTCCTAGAGGCTGACGAAGCCACGCTGGTCCGGCGCTTCAGCGAGACGCGCAGGCCGCACCCGCTGGGGGCCGGCCGCAGCGTGGCCCGGAGCCTGGCGGCCGAGCGGCGGCAGATGGCGCCCATCCGCGCCCTGGCCGATCACATCATCAACACCTCGAAGTTCAATGTCCATGACCTGCGCAAGCACATCGAGGACAAGTTCCGCTGCTCGGGCCGCGAATCGCAGATCATGGTCTATGTGACCAGCTTCGGTTTCCGCTACGGAATTCCGGTTGACAGCGATCTGGTCTTCGACGTGCGGTTTCTGCCCAATCCCAACTATATGCCGGAGTTCAGGGATTTGAGCGGCCGGCATCCGCGCGTGGCCGCCTACATACGCTCGTTTCCTCAGACCGTCGAGTTCATCGAACGTATCTCGCAACTGCTCATTTACCTGCTTCCGCACTACATCCAGGAAGGCAAGAGCTATTTGACGATCGCCTTCGGATGCACGGGTGGACGGCACCGCTCGGTTATGATGGCCGACGAGATACGGCGGCGGCTGGCCAGAGCGGGTTACACGGTGCGCGTCTCCCACCGCGACCTGACTAAGTAAATTTTTGCGGCCGGGCTCGAATTTTGCTTGTTTCCCCGCGGCGGTGGAAATAAGATGGCTGAGGCTGTCCAGCAGACAGCGCCAAGGAGGACACTCATGGTCAAGGGGTTCCGCGACTTTCTGTTAAAGCACCAGGTGCTCGGACTGGCCATCGCCGTAATCATCGGTGGGGCCATTGGTAAGGTCGTCTCATCGCTGGTGGCGGACGTCATTATGCCGCTTCTCAGTTTGCTGATCCCGGGCGGAGAATGGCGCACAGCCAAGCTGGTTCTGGGCAGAACGGTGGGTCCGGATGGCAAGGAAGTGGTCAACGCTATCAGTTACGGCAATTTCGCCGGCAGCGTGGTCGACTTCATTGTCATCGCCTTTTGCATCTATTTGATTACAAAGATGTTTATAAAGGAAGAAGCGGCTGCGCCTACACCGCCAACCAAAGCCTGTCCGCGCTGTAAAGAGACCGTGGCGGCCGAAGCCACGCGCTGCAAGTTCTGCACCTCGGACATTTGAAGCGGAAGCTGCTGAACTACTTTTTCACCGGCGGGTGCAGCGCCTGGTCAAGGGCCTTCACCACGCGGGCGGCGGTGGCGTCCAGATGTGACGGCGTGGTTTGCTTGGGCCTGGCGTGAATGGACCACAGCACGGTCCGGGACTTCACATCCACCAGGAACAGATTCCCCCTGCCTCTACCGAAACTTGTGGATCGAGGCTTGGCTCCTGCGTAAGCGGTGATATCACCAGAGGCGGCGGTGGCCGGTTGATCCTTGGCCCCCTCGCCTTTTTTTTCGCCGCCGGCTCCTGGCTCCGGGTACAGCTCTTTAAGCTGAGCTTCCAATGCCTCGCCCACCTGGTCGGTGAACACCGCGTCGGCGCGTTTGGGATCGGTCACCACCTGGTAAAAACCGGCTTTGACAAGGTGATTGGCCAGGTACTGATCCATGCCTTGGGCCATGGGCAGGAAATAGACCGCTTTGACATCGGCCAGCCCCGCCAGAGCGGGGAAGCTGCATAATAATAAGACGATCCACTTCATGGCACCCACCATCATACTGCATGTATAAGGGTCTCACGATTACCGTCATTATCCCGTGCCTGAACGAGGAACAGGGCATTGAGAAAGTCCTGCGCCGTATGCCGGATTTTATCGACGAGGTGATCGTGGTCGACAATGGATCGACCGACGGCACCTCCCAGGTGGCCGAGCGTCTGGGCGCCAAGGTGATTCGCGAACAGGTCCGCGGTTACGGCCGGGCCTACAAACGGGGCTTCGCCCAAGCCTCCGGGGACCTGATCGTCACTCTGGACGGCGACCACAGCTATCCGGTGGACGCCATTTCCTACCTGCTGGAAGCGTTTCTCCACCTGGAAGCCGATTTTCTAAACGCCTCTCGCTTTCCAGTGAGGGACCGCCGCGCCATGAGCTTCAAGCACAAGTTCGGCAACCTGGTGCTCTCGCTGGCCAGGTCGATTCTGTACCTCAGGTGGGTGCGCGATTCGCAGGCCGGAATGTGGGTTTTCCGCCGCTCGATTCTGGATTCCATGGACCTCACCAGCGACGGCATGGCTTTCAGCGAGGAGATCAAGATCGAGGCGCTCAAGAACCCGCGCGTGCGGTTCCGTGAGATCTCAATTCAGTATTCTTCGCGTCTGGGCGAGATCAAGCTCAACCCGTGGCGCGACGGCTTTCACAACCTTTTCTTCTTAATCAAAAAACGTTTCGCCGGCAGGCGGAGAAAATGATACACTAGAATTTCCGCACCCGCCTGCCTTCCTGAAATGCCCGCGCAATAATCTGAGGGACTGAAACGCATGCCGGCGGAGGTAACTGCCGTAATTCCGACCTGGAACCAGCAGGAGCTGCTGGCCGTAGCCTTGTCCGCGTTGAGCGCACAGAGTGTCAGGCCATGTGAAGTGCTAGTGGTGGACAATGCCAGCGGCGACGGCTCGGCCGAAGTCGCGCGGCGCGCCGGCGCGCGGTGGATTCCTCTGGACCACAACCGCGGCTTTGCCGCGGCAGTCAATCAAGGAGTGGCTTTGTGCCGCACCGAATGGGTTGCAGTACTCAACAACGACGTCGAGCCGGAGCCGCGGTGGCTGGAAACATTGCTGCGCGCGGCCGCCAGTTCGCAAGCCTGGTTCGCCTCGGGCAAGCTGCTGAAGGCTGGACAGCCTGAAATGTTCGACGGCGGTTTCGACCAAATGGCGCGGAGCGCTTGCGCCTGGCGTTGCGGCCAAGGCCGGAGTGATTCGCCGGTATGGAACCAGAAGCAAATCATACGTTTCGCGCCCATGACCGCCCTGCTGATGCGCCGCGAGCTGTTTGAGAAGGTCGGCGGGCTGGACGAACGATTTGAGTCCTACCTGGAGGACGTGGATTTCGGGTTGCGTTGCGCGTTGCACGGTCTTGAAGGCGTTTACGAGCCGTCCGCGGTGGCCTTCCACCGCGGCAGCGCCACTCTTGGAAATTGGCACCCGGACAAAGTGCGGCTCATCTCGCGCAACCAAGTGTTGCTGGCGGCCAAATACTACCCCCGCAAATGGGTTGCCACTTACGGCTGGCCTGCTCTGGCTGGCCAACTATTGTGGGGCTTGGTGGCGTTGAGACATGGCTGCGGGAGGGCTTGGTTCAAGGGCAAACTGGAAGGACTGCGCATGTGGACTGAAACACGCGCCCGCCAGGATCATCCGCGGCTGGCTGAACTGCTGCGCGACAGCGAGCGCCAGATCCGCCAGTTGCAGAAAGCCTCCGGCCAGGATTGGTATTGGAAATTGTATTTCGCGCTGACATGAGCGAAGCCGGAATTGTCATTGTCGCCTGGAATGCGGAAGCCGTGATCGGCCCCTGCTTGGATGCGGCTTTGCGCTTTTGTGATCAGGTGCTGGTGGTGGACAACGCTTCCCCCGACGCTACGGTCGACTTGGTGCGCGCCCGCAGCCGGGTGCGCCTTATCGCCAATCGCGAGAATCGCGGCTTTGCGGCTGCGGCCAATCAAGGCATACGGGCTCTGGCCCGCCCCTTCGTGTTGCTGATGAATCCCGACGCCAGGCTGGAGACTCCGCTAGATGCGCTGGTGGATGCCTGCCGCTCGGCAGATGTCGCCGCAGCCGGAGGGAAACTGCTGGATGAACAAGGCCGGCCGCAAACGGGTTTTCTGGTAAGGCGGTTTCCCACCGCCTGGACGTTTATCTTCGAGACGCTGGGCATCAACCGGCTTTGGCCTCGCAATCCGGTTAACCGCCGCTATCGAGGCCTGGACTTGGACCCTGCGCAGGCTGCGGAAGTGGACCAGCCCGCCGGCGCATTCTTGATGCTGCGCCGCGATGCCTTTGAAGCGCTGGGCGGGCTGTGTGAGGAATTCTACCCTCTTTGGTTCGAAGATGTCGACTTTGCTTGGCGCGCCCGCCGCAGCGGCTACCGGTTGAGATACGTGCCGGCGGCGGTCGCCCGCCATCTCGGGGGCCATTCGGCAAAGCTCCTGGACTGGGAACAGAGGCAGGTTTATTGGTATGCTAACTTATTCAAGTATGCGGCGAAGCATCTGCCGGCAATGGCGGTCCGGGGCGTTGGTTTCGCCTTGGTCTTGAGCTTGGTTCCGCGAGTGGTAGCGGGGATGCTGAGTGAGCGGAGCCTACGGCCGGTTGTGGTTTGTGTTACATTGTTGCAGCTTGCCTTGCGGTGCATGGCAGGGGGAGCGGCGAGCCGGAATTGCCAAGCGCCGGTTGCGGTGGTGTAAGAGGGTGAAAACGAACTCCAGTGCGCGAGTGCCTGTGAATGCCAGCTAACGAACTCGTCTCGGTCACCATAGTCACATACAACAGCGGGCGGTTTATTAAGCGGTGCCTGGAAAGCGTACTCGCCCAGAAATACCCCCACAAGGAAATTATCATCATCGACAATGCTTCAACCGACGGCACCGCGGACATCCTAGAGCAGTTCGAGGACCGCTGCCAGATCATCTACAACAGCGAGAACGTGGGCTTTGCGGCCGCTCAAAACCAAGCCATCCGTATGTCCAGCGGGGATTGGATCCTGGCGCTGAATCCGGACCTGCTGTTGCTGCCCGGATTCATTCAGGCGCTGGTGGAGGCGGGCAATATCAGCCCCAAAGTGGGCAGTGTTTGCGGCAAGCTGCTGACCATGACCGCCACGTTCGACCTGCCGGAAAAGCCGCTGGTCGACTCCACGGGCATCTATTTCACCCCCATGCTGCGCCACCTGGACCGCGGCAGCCAGGAAGTGGACAACGGCCATTTCCTTAAGCACGAGTACGTTTTCGGCGCCTCGGCGGCCGCCGCTTTATACCGCCGGGAGATGATTGAGGACGTCAGCATTGGCGGCGAGTTCTTCGATACGGATTTCTTCGTCTACCGCGAAGACGCCGACGTGGCCTGGCGCGCGCAGCTTCT
>CAYSBM010000081.1:8145-10534 GCA_964429095.1 uncultured Solibacteraceae bacterium
GGCGACCATGTGGGCAGCGCGCTGCCCGGCAACCGCCGGGCTTTGCCTGCGGTCATCAACATGCACTCGGTGAAGAACCGGTTTCTGATGCGGATCAAGAACATGACCCCGGATCTTTACCGCCGCAACTGGTTCTCCATCACGCTCCGGGATCTGATGGTAGTGGCGTGGTGCTTGCTCTGGGAGCATAGCTCTCTGACGGCCTTCTGGTATTTGGTGCGCAATTGGCGGCGCGTCGTGGAAAAGCGCCGGGAAATCATGAAGCGGCGCAAAGCCGACGACCGCTATATTGCCAGTTGGTTCCGCTACCGTCCGGTGAGTATCCCCGCTCCCAAGCCAACCGCCAAGATTTTGGCTCGCGCCCGGGTAGCGCGCGGCTGACGCGGCGCTAGAACGCGCGAATCGAATCGATTCCGGCTTCTTCGAGCGCGGTGGCCATCTTCTCCCGCGCGGCGTTTTGAATCTGAGAGACGCGGCTCTCGTTGATGCCCATGAGGTTGCCGATTTCCTTCATGGTCATTTCGTTGGTGTAATACAACACCACCACCTTCTGGTAGCGCTCCGGCAGGCGTGTCATGGCGCTCTTCAACAATTCGCGGAGCTGTTGGCGGGCGCACACATTGTCGGGCTGGGTTTCTGGTTTGCTGGGAAAGTCCGGAGCGGGCAGTTCCTCCTGCTCGGGCGGGCGGGTGGATGCCGACACTAAACCCACATTGCGCAGGTCAAGCGCCATCTGCCGCCAGCGTTCCACTTCGACCCCCATCTTTGCCGCCAGCTCGCTTTCGGTAGGGGTCCGTTGCAGGCTGGTAGCCAGCTCGCGTGTGGCCGCTTCCATCTGTTTATGCCGCCGCCGCAGGTCGCGCGAAGCCCAGTCAAGCTGACGCAGGCTGTCCAGGATGGCGCCTTTGATGCGGTGCTTGGCATAGCTTGAGAACGCAACCTGCTTGTTCGGGTTGTACTTGGTGGCCGCGTCGAACAGGCCCAGAATGCCGGCGTGCACCAGATCGTCCAGATCCACATGTACGGGCAAATTTTCATGCACCCGCACCGCGATGGCCTTTACCAGGGGCAGGTGCTCCAGCACCACGCGGTCTCTTTTCAGCCTCGCGGTTTTACTGGAGCAGGCGGCAGCGGCTTGTTCCGGCATAGAGTCTTTTTCTCCCTTTTCGTCTCGCCCGCCATCCGGCTTTTCCGGAACGGGTTGCGGGCGCCGGGCTGCGCTGCCCGGCGGCGAGAGAGGTGCACGCGTCACGCCAAGTTGCGCGCGGGTATCCTCTACACCCATTTGCGGTAGGGGAGAACCGGAGTTGAAGAGCTCAAGTTGAGCTGTATCTTTCGGGTTTGAAGGAGTTTGCCGTTTTCGTCGGGATCTCTGCCGCACGCGAGCCTCGCTCGAGCGCGACCAGGCCCGTCTCATTTCGGAACGGTACTCAGGCCCGGTCTAGTTCTAAGCTGGACCGGGCGTTTCAGAATGAAACGCGATCCGGCTTTGCTCGTCGCTCGCTGTTTACTAATCGGCCGTTATGCAGGAAGCATGAGAGGAATGTGGGTCAGGCAAAAACCTTATTACCTGCGGCTAGCGCCGCTGGAGAGCCGCCAGGTAGGTCCTCACGCCGAAAGCCGCCAACAAGATCCACACCGTGATTCGGAACTTGCCGTCCAGGGTGCATCCAGCCGCCAGCGCGAGAACCGCGTAGCAAGTCATGGCAGCGTAAAAGCGCGCTTGCATGGGCCATTCCGATTGTCGCACGACGCTGCGGCGCGCCGCATTCACTGACCGCGCATGTTGTAGCTGAAGTTGAGCTGCAGGCGAAGCTGGTTTCCCCGGTATTCGGCCGGCAGCGGGGGAAAGGGATTGGATGCGCTGATGCCCGCAACCGCGGCGCGGTCCAGTGCTTCGCTGCCCGAAGGCATGACAATCACCAGCTTGGGAACGGAACCGTCCTTGGCGATAGCGAATTGCACCTGGACTCTACCCCGGCGCCCGTAGCGCACGCTCTCGGGAATGACAGCCAGCCAGTTCCGGCGCACAGCGGAGAGCACCTGAATCAGATAGGGCCGTAAGTCCACGCCCATCGGATCGCTCAACAGCTCGAGCGTGCTCGCAGTGCGGCCGGGTGAAGGTGGAAGGTTGAGCCCTTCGCCCAGCCCGCCCACGCCGTCGCCGATATCGCCGATCACCAACCCGCCTGCGCTGTGCCCCCGGGCAGCCGCGCGTCCGGCTTCCTGGACCGACTGGTTGGGGGGAGCAATGGCGGGTGAGCGCGCCAGGCTGCCGGGCGCCGCAGCCGGCGGCCCGCTCAACGCGCCGGGCTTTTCAAAGGCCAGTTTGGGTTTCTCTACCGGCTCAATCTGAGGGAGCGGCGGAGCGCTTGCATCCATCGCGGGC
>CAYSBM010000082.1:0-2259 GCA_964429095.1 uncultured Solibacteraceae bacterium
AAGGGGCGCCCATCACTTATCAGCAGTTCCGGGATACTTTCGGGCAGCGCAACGACACGATCATCCCCCTGATGCTGGGCGGTGACGTTGGGCCAGAAACCGTGGCGCGGATCAGCCAGGCCAAGGAAGCCGCGTACCGGCGTATGGTGCGCGAGGGCGGCATCCGTCCGGTGGAGGGCGCCATCGAGTGGGTGAGGCGCCTGCATGCCGGGGGGTGGCGGCAGGCCATCGCCTCGGCTGCGCCGCGCGCCAATATCGAAGTCATAGTGGAGGCGCTCGATTTGCGGGCGTGTTTTGATGCCGCGGTGGCGGCCGAAGATGTGGAGCGCGGTAAACCAGACCCGCAAGTCTTTTTACTGGCGGCGGGGCGGCTGAACGTGCCGCCGGCGCGCTCGATCGTGGTCGAAGACGGCTGGGCGGGCGTTGAAGGGGCGCGGCGCGCCGGAATGCGCGTGATCGGGCTGGTGCGGGGGAATGGAGAACTGGCGGCGGACATTGTGGTGCGCTCATTTCACGACCTGGCCGAAGACGCTTTCGAGCGCCTGCTGGCCGGGGGTTGCCGTTCGGAGGTGTAATTATTTACACTATTGAACGGGTATGCGGCACGTGGTCCATTGGGACGGCGACAGCTTCTTCGCTTCCATCGAACAGGCCTCGGACCGCCGTCTGCGCGGGCGTCCGCTGGCCGTAGGTGGAGCGCGGCGCGGCGTGGTCGTGTCCGCCAGCCGCGAAGCCCGGCGCTACGGCATACACCCCGGCATGCTCATGGGCCAGGCGCGACGGCGTTGCCCGCCGCTGATCGTCTTGCCGGCGCATTTCGATCTTTATGAGCAGTTTTTTCAGGACATTTTAGGGCTGTGCCAGCAGGAGACGCCGCTGGTGGAGCCGGTGGCGGTGGGAGCGGCGTACCTGGACCTGACCGGTGCGCCGGTGTTGCGCCGCTATGGGGCTGAGGGCGCCGCCGGACGGTTGCGGCGGACGGTGGGCGAGTGGCTGCGGATTTCGATTTCGGCCGGCATAGCCGCCAACAAAACCGTGGCGCGCATTGCGGCGCGCCTGCGCAAACCGGCGGCGCAGGTAGTGGTGCCGGAGGGAGGGGAAGCGGAGTTTTTGGCGCCCCTGGACGTCGGATGGCTGCCGGGAGTGAGTCCTGGGTTACGTTCCACGCTGGAAGTGGCCGGGATCCGGCGCATCGGCGAACTGGCCTGTGCGCCGCTGGATGCGCTGGCGCTGGTGTTGGGACGCAGGGCGCTCGCCTTCCAGCGGCGCGCCCAAGGTGTGGATGAAGAGCCTGTCAGGGCGGGGCGCGCCAGTCCGGCGGGCTTGGGCGAGCGGGTGGAATTTGCGGAAGACGTTTGGGACCAGCCGCAGTTGCTGATCACGCTGCGCGGCATGCTGGAGCGGCTGATGGCGCGGGTGCGGGAGCGAAAGGCCGAGATCCGGCGCATCACGTTGAGGCTGCGCTACACCGATGGCGGCGAATCCGAACGTTCCCTCACGCTCGCCGAGCCCACCGGCGTAGAAAGCGAATTTCGCGCCGGGATGGACGGACTGTTGCGCGCAGCCTGGCAGCGGCGCGTGCGTTTGCGCACAATGGAACTAGTGGCGGGCGCGCTCTACCGTCCCTCTCCGCAAATGGAGCTATTTACTCCACCCGAGATCAAGGAGCGGGAGTACCGTTTAGCGAACGCCATCGACCGGCTGCGGGCCAGTTTTGGCGCTGCGGCCGTGCATTGGGGGTATCAGTTGCCGCCGAAGTGTGCGGCGACCTTGTGTATAGCCGCGGCGATCTGGTCCACCTGCGCTTCGGTATAGTTTTCGTTCCAGAGTATGGCGATCACCTCATGCAGCGCGCGTTCGGCTGCCGGGCATAAGCCGTGCTCAAACTTCTGCGCACCGTAGACGCTGAACGGGTAGCCGGAGCCACCGTACGTTTTGGGGCCCGTAAACAGAGGCGACAAGTACAACGGATCCACAATGTACTCGACCCAGGCCGGAACGCCCTCGGCCACCAGCGCCTCGCCGAACTGGCGCGCGCTGGCGCCGGCCGCCTCCTGGCAGCCGCGCAGCATGTAGAGCCAGTAGGAGTGTTTCGTGTTGGAGGGCACTACGGGCGCGCTCACGCCGGCGATGTTCCGGATGGCGGCATCGAGCCGCGCCGCGAGCGCGCGGCGCCGCGCGCCCGGCGCTGGCAACTTACGCAACTGCGCCAACGCCACCGCGCCTTGCAGCGCCGACATGCGGTAGTTCTGCGCCAGC
>CAYSBM010000082.1:2269-3654 GCA_964429095.1 uncultured Solibacteraceae bacterium
CGGGGCCAGGCCGTGGCGGCGAACAGCGCAGCACGGCGCGCCCATTGCGCGTCGTTGGTGGCGAACAGGCCTCCCTCGCCGCAGGTGAGGTGCTTGCTCTGCTGCAAGCTGAAGCAGGCCATGTCGCCGATTGAGCCTACCAGCCGGCCGCCGTATTCGGCCCAGTAGGCCTGCGAGCAGTCCTCAATCAACACGAGTTTGTGCTGGCGGGCGATGGCGCATAACTCGTCGAGCGCGCATGGTTGGCCGGCCAGGTGCACGGCGACGATGGCGCGCGTTCTGGCTGTGATGCGGCGTTCGACGTCCTTGGTATCCAGCGTAAGCGTGACCGGATCGACATCGGCGAAGACCGGCACGGCATTCTGCCAAAGAATCGGAGCGATGGAGCCGATGTCGGTGATAGGCGGGACGATGATTTCGTCTCCCGGTTCAGGATCGAGGGCGGCGATGGCCAGGTGCACGCTCGCGGTGCCGCTCGAACATGCCTGGGCGTGCTTCACGCCGAGGCGCTGGGCGAACTCGGCTTCCAGTTGTGGCACCATCTTGCCGCCGTTGCGCGTGAGGCACCCCGACCGCAGCGCTTCGATGACCAGCGCTTCTTCCTCGGCGCCGAAGGTGCGACCGGAACTTTCCAGATACGACGGCAGCGGCGCGGCGATCGTTTTCTCGCCGCCGTAAAGGGCCAGTTTGGCGCTCACTTGCATGCCTCCGTTGGTTGAATCTGAATGGTGCGCCCTTCGGCGGCCGAGCGGTATGCCGCTTCGGCCACGGCCACGGCTGCGCGGCCGTCCTCGCCTGTCACCGAGGGGGCGCGGTCTTCAAGAATGCTGTCGATGAACTCCTGATGTTGGGCCCGGTAGGCCGCCATGCGCACAGGCGACAGCATGCCTTGTCCGGCCCAGTCTATGGGCTCCTGCACGGCGACGACGCTCCAAGCGCCGTTTTTCCCCAAGCGCAGTTCGCCGTAAGCGTCCAGATCCAAGTTGCCGGTCTCCCCGGCGATCCAGGCGCCGGAAGCCGAACGTGGAAAGCCGGGCGCGGGGATATCCCAGCTTTCCCAAATCGTGGCCATGGCGCCGTTGGAAAGCGACAGCAGAGCCATGGTGGAGACTTCGTTGCCAGTTTCCGGATCGCGCTGCATACGGGCGGTGACGCTAGTGATTTCTGCGCCGGTGATCCAACGGATGCGGTCGATGTTGTGCACGGCGTGGCCGATGAAGGGGCCGATGTTTTCCGGCTTGCTCTGCCAGAGAGGGAGCGCCTTCAGGCCGCCGCCGGCCAGGATCAGCTCCAGGATCATCTTGCCTCTACCGATGGCGCCTTCGCGCACCAGCCGCCGCGCCTCGATATTGCAGCTGCGGACGCGCTGGCCGCACATGATCATG
>CAYSBM010000082.1:3664-10502 GCA_964429095.1 uncultured Solibacteraceae bacterium
CGTCCAGGATGCGGTCACAAGCGGCCACGGTTGTGGCCATGGGCTTCTCCCGCAGGATATGCTTGCCGCGGCGGGCGGCTTCCACCGCCTGCCAGGCGTGCTCGGCGTGCGGCGTCGAGATGAGCACGGCATCGATATCGGAGCGCGCAAGCAGCGCTTCCACGCTGGGTTCGGCCACGACGCCATATTCGGCCGCCAGCGCCGGAGCGCGCGAGCCTCCGGCGATGGCAACCAGCCGTACATTCTGGAGGTACTTGGTTGCCGTCTCGGCGTTGGTGCGGCCCATGAAGCCCGAACCAATGATGCCCAAGCGGATGGTCTTCATTCCGCATCCTCCCGGACCAGCGTATTCTCCAGAACGCCGATCCCTTCGATTTCGCCCCGCAGCCGGTCTCCGGGTTGGAGCGCCACACCCCGGGCGATGCCCACGCCTTCGGGGGTGCCCATGGCGATGATGTCGCCGGGCTCCAGCGCCGCCACGCTGGTGATGTAAGCGATAGTTTCGGGAATGCCGAAAATCATGAAAGAGGTGTTGGAATCCTGCATGAGTTGGCCATTCAGCCAAAGCCGGATGTTCAGCCGGTGCGGGTCCGCGATTTCATCCTTGGTGACGATCTCCGGTCCCAGAGGAGCGAAGCCGTCAAACCACTTGCCCATGAGCCAATCAAAGAACGGGTCAAATTCGCGCACTTTACGGTTGGCCAGGCGCGAGTTGAACTTGCGTTCGCTGATGTCGTTGATGATGGTGTAGCCGAACACGCAGTCCATGGCCGCAGCGGCCGGCACGTTCTTGGCCCGCTTGCCGATGATGACGGCGAGTTCGATCTCCCAATCCACGAAGACATTGTTGAAGCGGATGGGAATGGCGCCGCCAGGAGCGTTGATGGCGGTGGGCGGTTTCCAGAACACCTGGGGCGTCAGCAGGCCCTCGCGAGTGGGATCTTCAAAGCCGCTCTCGACGATGTGCTTGCGGTAGTTGCCCGCCAAGGCAAACAGCTTGCGCGCGTCCCGGATGGGAGCATCCAAGCGCAGGCCGGCGGCCGGCAAACGCGGGCCATCCAGCGGCGCAACGCCCCGCATCAAATCCAGGGGGCTTCTGTCTCCCAGGTCGATGACTTCCGGCCCGCTGCGCAAGCCGAGGTGCGGGCGGCCGTCGGATGAGAAAAATCGCAAAATTCGCATAAATCAATCTGTTAAACTGAAAAGGCGCCGCGCGTTTGAATGGAAAACGGCTTCGCGCGCGGCGTCAGAAATCTCCGCGTGGGCGATCTTGGCGGCCACCGCGGCTCCGTTCTGCAAGGGCGAACCGCTGCCGAACAGCAGCCGTTCTGCGCCCACCTGCTGGACGATCTTGGCAATGGCGTGGAACCCCATGATGCAGGATGTCTCCAAATGGACCCGCTCGAAGCGGCGCATCATGGAGACAGCCATCTGCAACTCGAACAGGTAATTGATTCCGGCCAGGATCCAATTGACCCGCGGGTGGCGGGTAATAAGCGCCGCCATCACCCCGATGTCAATCATCGGCAAGCCCCAGTTCATGATGACACGCAAGGGCAGCATGACCGGCCATCCGCGCTGCGCGGCGTCTTCGAGGACCGCTTCGATGGATGTCTCATAGAGCGGATGGTAGCTGTGATGTTGGGGATAGAGGCGGACGCCGCGAAAGCCGCGGGCGGCGTAAGCGCCGAAGTCGTAAGTCTTTTCCGCGAGCCGGTGGGAGAGCTCCAGCGGGCCCAGGCAAGCCATAGGGATGAGAGCGCCGCCGGAAGCAGCGGCCTCGCGTTCGGTCTCCGCGTTGCCATCTTCCCAATTCACGAAAAGGCTGCGCGTTGAGCAGATCGCGGCCTGCTGGATGCCCCAGCTAGCCAGCAGCGCGCGCACCTCAGCGCCGGTGGAGGCGGCGATGGGCCAGTAAGGCCACTTGCCAATGAAGGCGTTCACATCCAAGATCATTGCCCGGCTCCCATCAGGCGCAGGATGTTGCCGCCCATGATCTGCGCCAGCTCCGGCTCCGGCAGACCGCTGGAGCGCACTCTGGCCAACTGGGTGTAAGGATCGAGCAGCGGCGTGTCGGTTCCGAACACGATGCGGCCGGCGCCGAGAGCGGCCACGGCGGTGGAAAGAAATTCCGTGTCGATGGTCGAGCTGGCGGTTTCCAGATAGAGATTGGGGTGCTTCTGCGCCGCCATGATGGCGCGGTTCCAGTCTCCCTTGGCGAAAGGCTGGCCGCCCGAGTGCGCCATCAGGATGCGGCATTCAGGAACCGCTGCCAGCAGGTATTCGCACTCTTGCGGCGTCAAGTGGCCCAGGATGGGGAAACCCAGCTCGACGCACTTTTCGAGAATCGGAATCACGGCCGGCTCGGCGATCGACATCTCGGGTGTGGAATAGATCTTGAGGCCCCGCATGCCGTAGTCCTGGCGGCAGCGATCGAGTTCCTCCAGCGCGGCGCGGCCAAACCGCGTGGAGCTGAGCGTGGCGTAAGCCAGCATGCGGTCCGGGAACTTCTTCATCTCGCGCCACAGCAGATAGTTGCCTTCCTGCATGTCGTAGAACAAAGCTGTAAGGTCGGTGACGCAGATCTTATCGAAGCCCAGCCTGTCGGCGGTGCGCACCAGGAACTCTCCGTCGACATTGATTTGCAGCCGCGTGGACTTGCCGATGTGAACGTGGGCGTCGACGATCATCAGTAAGCCTCGCCCTCCACGCGCGAAGGTGCTGGGGTCGGAGTGAACCTGTAATTGGAGATCTTCAAGCTGGTGCGCGCCTGGTCCTCGACTTCGTCCAGGTGGGCGAACAGGTCCCGTACGCCGCTGCCGCTCCAGGCGGCGGCCACCGCGTAACGGCCTTCCACGGCTCGGCCGGCCGCCAGCCGCTGGGCGAAGACGATAGCCGCATTGCGGTCTTCCTTGGTGGCCAGGGGCTCGATAGCGGCAGCCTGCCTGGGGTCATAGAACAAGGCCAGGGCGAGGGGGCCGATCTGGACGTTCTGCCTTCCGGAGAGCATCAGGCGGCCCTCGGCGTGAGCGAGCTTCAGATCCGGAAGATACCGAATGCCGGCGCCGACTTCGTAGGTGTGATCCGCGGCCATTTTGAGCGGCGCCACCCGGAAGCGGCAATCGACGTGCTCGCTGTCGGCGGCAATGGAATAGATCGCCGTGAGCTGGACCGCGTCGTCGCCGATCCGCCAACAGTCCAGCCTGGCTTCGACCGCTGCGCGCACCGGACCCGCCGCCAGCACACGGTAGGCCGGTTCATCCTCAGCGCGCGGTTTATGCGCGTAGTCCGGCATGTTGTAGGGAGGCCGGTGCACCGCATCGCCCAGGCGCAGGAAGATGCCTCCCAGTCCAAGTGTGTCGCCGATATGGATGATATCCCGTCCCGCCATCGAAGGCCGGGCCGCGCCAAAGTAGCCCGCCAGACTGTTGTAAAGGCCCGGACGCCCTTCGGCGCGCGCCTGTATGTCCAAAAAGAAACCTCCGTAGGTGCGATAGCCGATCAATTCACTCTCCAGCGCCACAGTGTTATGGTTGTACCCGTAACTGTGCTGTGCGTGGACCTTCTTGGCATAGACGATAGTGTCCCGAAGCGTAGTTGAGTAGTAAATGTGCGCCAGCCTTGTCTGGCCGGCTTCCAGGCGCACGGGAAAGACGAATTCGTCCGGGTTCGAGTCTCCGTCCAGGTCGTCGGCCTGTGACGGCAGGATTGTGACAGGGTAGCGGCTACCTTCGGCATTGACCAATACGGCGATGGCCAGCGTGCCGGGAAAACGCGGCGCGAGTTGCGCAGCCTGGCGTACGGGGATTACCGCGAGAGCCTGAACAGGCTGCGCGGCGGGATTGGAGATCTCCACTTCCAGGCGTTGGGCGAAATTGGTGAGCGCCCAATCGCCAGCGGGCTGCGCAGGCAGCGCAAGTTCGCCCAGAAAAATGGCAAGACATAGGCGTCGCATGGCGCTTTCAAGACCAATGTCGCACAATCTATAATGCTCATGTCAATGTACATACGAACTCTGGCAGGTTTAGTTGTGCTGTGCACCGCCGCTCCGGCCTCGGCCCAACCGTGGTGGGAGAAGATTACGGCGCCCACCGGAGGCAAGCTCTTGCTTACCGGCTTCTCCTGGTGGCCCAAGGCCCTGAAACTCAAGCCGGGCGAGAAGTGCTTCATCGATCTGGACAAGGACGGCGATCCAGATCTAATGGTGCGCCGCGAAGAGAAGAACCTGGTGCTGATTGTCGACGACGACGATGACATGAAAACAACAGACTCCGACGGCGACAAAGACAGCGACTGCTATGTGGTGGATTACGGCGCCGATGGGGTGGTGGACCGCATGGTCGATTACATCGACAACAATGGCGACCAGGTTGCCGACGAGATGGAGATACGCTACTACCAGGACGGCGAGTTACGCTACGCCTGGTTCTGGGAGGACATCGACAAAGACGGCAAGATGTGGGATCTGGAAAACTACCAGTACAGCGCCAGGCCTTACAAATGCGACATGCTGGGTGACAACCATTTTTATCTGAATAAGTACGACGCCGGGCGCGGTGTATGGATCCCCTTCTCGGAGTGGCCCTTCTCTTTTTATGACACCGATGGCGACGGCCGCACGGAGCTCGTAGTGCGGGTGAGCGCTTCTCCCATCGGTTCAGACAAGGAACACGACTACGCCAATAACTACAAGTTCATGTGGGCGCCGATGGAAGATTACATGCGCAACATCGGCAATGTAAATGTGCGGGTAAGTTATTCGATTAAGAATGCCGATTCAGCCAAGCGCCCCTATGCCGCCGACATGGGTTTTACTATGAACGGTGAGGCGCCCTACCAGTATCCGGACCAGGCTTATACGAACCCGAACAGACGGTCGCCCAAGACTGTGCAACGGATTCCCTGGAACCGGACCGTCGAAGTGGCGCGCAGCTATCCGGCGCGACAAACCGGCTACACCTGGGACGAGTACGACGACAATGACCGTTGGGAAGGCATTTTCTGGATGTGGGAGCGCCGCATCATACCCAACACGGGCGGGCCCAACCTGAAATGGAATAAGCGGCGCGAGTACGACAAAGATCCCAGCACGGAACGCAGGATTTACTACTCCGGAGTCGACCGGCGCATCCACCTGTTCGCAGCCGAGGAAGGATGGATCGAAGTGGGCCAAATTCGCGGTTCCGGCAAGATCGGAGAGGTGCGGATGCTGGATACCGCCGGCAACGGGTTTATCGACACCTGGGAGTCCGACCTGGACAACGATGGCGTGCCGGAGCGCGTGACGACGGTGCGCGACGAGAAAGCGCGGATGCTGCGTCTGAATCAGGACGAGTTGCATGCTTTTTATACGCGTCAGGTGCTGCTGCCGGCCGTGGCGGACGATGAAATGCTGATCGCGGCGTTGAACGGTTGGGTTCAGGACGCGCAGGCTGGGGTTTTTCTGGAACTGGCTAAAGATTGCGAGAGTGTGGAGAGGAAGCGCTATCTGCTCGATCTGGCGCGCGAAAGGCTGTTTAACAAAGCGCTTCTCGAATTGTACCGGCGTTGCAAGGCGCGGGAATTCAACTCTGAGATGACGAATTCGCGCTCGGTGCAGCATCTGGAAAACCAGAAACGGAGCGCCGAGTGGTGGGCGTTGAACCGGATGGTTCAGGATCTGCGGGACGCTTACGGCGCAGGCGACTTTCAGCGGACCGCGCAACTGCTTAACGGCCTGGCGGCTTTGAAATGATGCGCGACGTTTTCCAGGCCCGTTATGGCGCTGGCGCGACCGCGCGCGAGGTTTGGGCGCCGGGACGGGTAAATCTGATCGGCGAACACACCGACTACAACCTACTGCCCGTATTCCCCATGGCGCTGCAATTCGGCGTGCGCATTCTTTTCCGGGCGCGCAGGGACTCCGCCGTGCGGCTGGCGGCAACCGCGCCCGGCTTCGAAGACCGGACCTTCAATTTAGACACCGAGATTCCTCCTTACGCTGCCGGCGATTGGGGTAACTACGCCAAGGCGGCCGCGCAAGCGCTGGTCCGGCATTTGAAGATCAAGCGCGGCGTGGACGCCCTGGTAGGCGGGGACCTGCCTATGTCGGCGGGCTTGAGTTCTTCTTCGGCTCTAGTGGTGGCCATGGCGCTCGCGCTGCTGGATGCCAATGGCGCCGGGGTGGACCGCCTGGAACTGGCCGGCTGGATGGCCGCCGCCGAGCATTACGTGGGCACGCGGGGGGGCGGCATGGACCAGGCCATCTGCCTGGGCGGAAAACGCGGGCACGCTGCGCTGATCGAGTTTGCTCCGCTGAGACTGACGCCGGTGCCGGTGCCGAGTGGCTGGCGCTTTCTGGTGGCGCACAGCATGGTCGAAGCCAGCAAGTCCGCCGGAGCGCGTGAGTATTACAACCAGTGCGGGGCCGACTGCCGCGCGGCGGAGGCGGTGATGGGGGACTATCGATCCTTGGTAGCCGAATCCAACCAGCAGGAAGTGTTGGAGCGCGGGCGCATGCGGCTTGAAGAGCGGTTGTTCCGCCGCTGGCGCCACCAGATTACCGAAGGCAGGCGTGTCTATCAGGCCCGGGATGCCATGGAAGCATGCGACGCGGCGCAATTTGGAGCTCTGATGCTGGCCTCCCACGCCAGCATGCGCGACGACTACCGCATCAGTTGCGCGGAAGTGGACCGGCTGGTCGCGGCAGCCATGGAAGCGGGGGCCCTTGGAGCCCGCATGACCGGCGCCGGCTTCGGCGGATTTGTCGTGGCGCTCGCCGATCAAGCTTCCTGGTTCGAGGGGGCTGAGCGCATTGAGGAGCAATTTTACGCCCCTCAAGGTATTTGCGGAGCCGCTA
>CAYSBM010000083.1:0-10479 GCA_964429095.1 uncultured Solibacteraceae bacterium
GATGGGAGTGAAGGTTACCTTCTTCCTGTTTTGGCACAGTTTTTTGCAGTTATTTCCGCCGGAGAAGTATTTCGCCTCTCATGCGGAGTACTTTTGCTACACTGGGGGCGCCCGGAGAGCAGAGCGTTCGCAACTGTGCTTGACCAACCCGGACGCGCTCCGGCTGGCAATCCAGGGGGTCTTGCGGTGGATACAACAACACCCCGAGGCCGACATTTACTCGGTCTCACAAAACGATACGGAAGGCTGGTGCGAATGCCCGAACTGCCGGCGGGTTGAGGAGCAAGAGGGCGGAGTGCATGCCGGCCCAATCGTGCATTTCGTCAATGCCATCGCAACGGAGGTTTCCAACAAGCATCCCGGCAAGCTGATCGACACCTTCGCCTATAGCTGGTCGGAGAAGCCACCGCTCAAAGTGCGGCCGCATCCCAACGTACGGATCCGTTTGGCTCCCATTGGCCTTTGCCAGGCGCATCCTTATGAGCAATGCCCGCGGAATCGCTTTTTCATGAGCCGGCTGAAGGGCTGGGCTCAGTTAACCAGCCATCTCTACGTGTGGCACTATTTCACGAATTTCTGGCAATACCAACTTCCGTATCCCAACCTGGACGAACTTTCTGCCGACATCGCCATGTACCGCCGCCACGGCGTGGTGGGCATGTTCCTGCAAGGTGACATCGGGCCGGGGTGCACCACGGAATTCTGCGAATTGAAGTCTTACCTGCTGGCCAAACTCCTGTGGAACCCCGAGGCGGATGCGGAGGCGATCATACGCGAGTTTCTGGATGCTTATTACGGGCCGGCAGCGCCGAAGATCCGCGAGTATCTGGACCTGACCCACCGTGAGGTGCGCATGCCGCCACGGGGGCGCGGCAAGCCTATCTGGACTTACAAGTCGCCGCGATTTGGCGCAGATTTCCTCCCTGCCGCCAAGTCCATCTTCGCCGAGGCAGAGAAGAGCGCCGGAACAGATGTGGTGCGGCGCAGGGTGCGGAAGGCGAAGCTTTCGATCGAGTGGACCGAACTGCTCGAAGCCAAACGCTTCGTTCTGCGCGGCGACACCTGGGGGCCGGCGGACCCGGACCTCTTCTGGCGGCGGTTTCGTGGCTTCATGACGCAGGTTCGGGCTTACGGGCTGCCACGCATTCACGAATGGTACGGGATTGAAGAGACCGAACGCGAATTCGCCCAGTATGTAAAGACCTATCAGGCGGTAACAATTGAAACCAAAGCCATGCGTCTGGTGGTCGTGCCAGGCTTTCATGGCCGCATCATCAGTATGATCGACAAGCGTACTGGCCGGGAAGCGCTCCGGCAGGCTGACCCCGACGAACGATTCTCGAATCTCGAAGCCATGGGGGGAATCGTCTTGCTGGCCCATAAAGGTTATCTGACGGCGGAATGCTACTTGCCGGAGTGGCGCGTGGAAGCCAGGCCATCGGATGCGGCGGTTGTGCTGAGCGGCGAGTGCGCCAACGGCCTCCACTTGCGGCGGAGGCTGGTATTAGACCCCGGCCGGCCGTTGCTGCGGACGTTCACTTCGGCGACCAACCAAGGCCCGAAGCCCGTGCGCTTGGCGCTCCAGTCCCGTGTGGAGTTCCAACCCGGCGACATGGATCATCCCACCGTAGATTTCGATTACCAAGCAGACGATGGCCGGCATATTCGCAAGACGCTGTTGCCGGTGGCCGAAGGATACTTTGGCATCGAAACATTCCCCGGAAAGGCGGCGCCGGTGCGCGAATGGCGGCTCATCAACCCTCAGCTTTCGCTCACGCTGGTCAACCGGTTCACCCTTAGCCAAGCGGCTATCAGGAGGTTGTGGTATCGGGGACGTGGCGAGAACAAAGTGAGTCTGTGCGTTTGGAGCGCGGAACGGGAATTGGCGCCGGGCGAGGCGATGGATTTGGATACGGACTATGGCATTGAGTAGGTTCATGCTGTGGGTGATGCTAGCGCTTTCGCCGGCATCGGCTCAAGCAGCGCCGTATCCCATGTGCGCTGCAACTCGTGAGTGGCCGGCCGATCCGGGTGAACGCCCCGGTGGACGTCTGGCAGCCGACCCGCACTGGGTGCGGAAACAGGTCGCTAGGTGTGTCCCTATACGCTGGACTACACCCGCTGGATGCAGTACCGGCAGAGGTTGATTGACATGGCGGTGCGTCTCGGAAAACGATAAGCTGGCCTGGATCATGAAACGTCGCGAATTTCTCTTCACTCTGAGTGCGGCGGCGCTGGCCGCCGAAAGCGAGAAGGCCGTCCGCATTGACAACGACGGCATGCTGGTGGTTAACGGCGAGCGGTTGTTTATCCTGGGCTCATACCAAACGCCCAAAGTGGCTGAGCCCTGGCGGGAGATGGCGGAGGCGGGCTTCAACCTGATCCACACGGGCGCCAGCCGGCAGGAACTTGACCAGGCGCAAGCGCTCAAGATGCGCGCGTGGGTCACGCTGGGTTCCATCGACCCGGTCCGGCGGGCCGAAAGCGAGCAGCGAATCCGCAGAACGGTCGAGGAGTTGAAATCGCATCCGGCGCTGCTTTATTGGGAGACCGAGGATGAGCCCAGCTATGTGTGGAAGAAGCCGCTGGCGATGCGCGTGGAACCGCAGCGCATCATCGCCACGTATCAGTTCGTCAAGGCGATCGATCCTCTGCACCCGTTCTACCTAAATCATTCGCCGACCAATCTGGTGAGCACCTTGCGCAAGTACAACGCCGGCGCTGACATTGTGGCTACGGACATCTATCCGGTCATTCCGCACGGCATACGCGAGATGTATGCGCTGTGGGAAGACGGGCGGCAAGGCGATTTTCTGAACACGCACATCAGCCAGGTGGGCCAGTATGCGGACAAACTGCGGCAGGTGGCAGGGCCCTCGCGCGCGGCGCTCATGGTGCTGCAAGCCTTCGCCTGGGAGCAGCTTCGGGAGAAGGACAAAGACCCGAAAATGATCGTGTACCCCACGCTGGCCGAGACGCGGTTCATGGCCTACCAGTCGGTTGTGCACGGCATGAACGGTATCGTCTATTGGGGCCTGCCTTACACGCCGCCCGAGGCGCCGCTGTGGCCGGCCATCAAACGCGTGGTTTCAGAATTGCGTCAGATCCGCGGCGCAC
Source organism: uncultured Solibacteraceae bacterium (assembly GCA_964429095.1). Classification (GTDB taxonomy): domain Bacteria; phylum Acidobacteriota; class Terriglobia; order Bryobacterales; family Bryobacteraceae; genus JAJFUV01. Next base: position 3,118 of record CAYSBM010000083.1, read on the forward strand.
TGGCCGGCCGCGCGGTTCCGTTGCGGCTCACGCGTACCTACCACGATACGGGCCACAGCCTGGACCGCGGCATCGAGTGGATCGCCAAGCCGTCCGGCAACGACGTGATTCTGATCGCCGTGAATGCGGACTGCAATCCCGTGGAGGTCACTTTCGGGGGGGTGGAGGCCTACCGGAGCGCGGAGCGGCTTTTCGAGCCGGGTCCAGCGCCGCTGGATGGGGGGCGGATGCGCGACTCCTTTGAGCGCTTTGGCGTGCACCTCTACCGGCTGAAGGCGGCGGCCAAGCCCCGATAGACGGTGATACTAGCGCGCCGGCGCCACCTCAATACGGCTTGCCGAGCCGGCGGCGACACGCAACCGGTAACCGTTCTTCAACTCGCTGCCGAGCAGGGTCTGCTGGCGGCCGTCATCCTTGACCGAATATAAAGTGTTCTCGTCCACGGTGTACCATTCGGGCCATTGATTCAAGCGCACGTAATTGCGGCGTAAATTGAGCAGGCGGCGGTGGCGGGCGTAATCGAAGATCACGCGGCCCGACCAGTCCGTGGGAGAAAAAACAGTGAGGCGCAGAGTGTTGCCCTCGCGGGCCGCTCCAAATTCCACGCCCGGCTTCCAGTCTTTCAGATAAACACCCTGCGATTTCATCAAGGCATAGAGCAGCAAGGTGCGGTTCCAGTTTCCATCGCCGTACCAGCGTTCGACCGTACCCTCGGCGGACTGGTAAGGGAACATCTTGGGGATGGAATGTTCGATCCAGGCGACGGCTTCCGGCTCCGGCTCGTGCGCCACCAGGTAGATGGCGCCTTCGATCGAGTCTGCCAGATCGTCCACTGTGTTGGCGGGCTGGGTCCAGTCGTAATCCATATACCGGCGGAGGTTCTTCAGGACCTTCAGGACCGCCTGGCGGTACTTCTCTTCACCGGTTGCCTGGTAAAAGGCATACACGGACCCGTACACATAGCCCCAGCAGTCGGTCAGGTAGTTGTTGGTGATTTTGAGGTCTGATACACGGATACCGCGGTAGATGAAGCCATAAGGATTGGCGGTTTCGATGATGCGGTCCATGACCTTGCGCAACACCGGCCGGTAGCTCACCCCCCGCGGACGGCCGAGGTCGGATTCGATCGCCTCCAGCAGCACCAGCCCGACAATGGCCTCGTTGCCGTGATCGCCCAGCCAGGCAATTTCGGAAGGCGCACGTTTGTCGAAGTCATAGGTGGATGTGGGCAGGTAATTACTGCGGGGCAAGACTTCCTCGATGTATGCGTCTGCGATCTGTTCGGCCCAATCGAGCAGGCGCTGGTCGCCGGTCATGGGGATGAGGCGCGCCAGCGTCTGTAGCACGTCGCCATTCAGTTCCGCGCTGTTGGACGGGAGGTTGCCCCAGCGGGTCTTCAGCGGCGCGCGGCGCATGAAGTCCTCGGTCATGTCCACCATGCGGTAAAACCAGCGCGTGCGGCCAAGGAACTCGGTGACGGGGACCATACCGTCTTTGCAATACTCCCCGGCGCCGAAGAAACTGGGCGGCCCGAGGACGAAGGTTCTGAGATCGAGATTGCCGGGAATCTTCCCGCCGGGCGCGTCCGTGTATTGGACCTCGCCGCGCAGCATTTCCACCATGCGTTCCCGGTACAGCGCCCGATCGGTTAGATACGCGGTCAGAATCAAGAACGGATAATTGTCGGCTCCGGAGTTGTGGGGAGTGTACAGTAGCTCGTTGTTCGGCTTGCCGCGAACCAGACCGGGCAGCCGGTCGGGGAGCAGCTTGGTTTTAGGGTCGGCGTATTTCAGCCACGCGTTCATGTTCCGGTTAGCGCGGACCAGAACATCGTTGACGACGCGGCCGTTGGCGCGGGCTTCGGACCAGGAATCTCCTGCGGCGCCAGGGGCGCCGCAACTGGCAAGAACGAAAGTGAATACGCAGTTTCTCAAGATCATAGGATGCTAATTCCTGTTGATTTTCATGAGCGGCGCCGGGCCGCGCCAGAACACGGAAGGCTTGGGAGCGCGGCAGCGCCCGCCAGATGCGGCCTCCCAAGGCGCGTTGCGGTTCATGGCCTTTCTTGCAGGCTGAGGCGAGGCGGCTCAAACATGCCGTAATCGAGGACGTCGTATTGGCACCCCGGTGGCTGCTGCCGCGGCGGGTTGGCCCAAGACTGCGGCGTGGCGGCCATGCGCGGCTTGTTCGGGTTGTGGAAGGGACCAAACAGGTTACGGGGCGGCGCAATCACGCGTACAGCCAGGGTTGTGCGGCCCTCCGCTATGCGGACATCGGCGGCATACGGCGGCCAGCCGAGCAGCGCGGCGCGCCGGCCGTTCACCGAGATCTCCGCCGCCGCGCCCGCCCACCGGCCAAGCTCGATGTGCAACGCCCGCACTCCGGCGGGCACATCCACGGTAGTCTGGTAGCGTACGGTGGAAGCGTAGAACGGGCGGCCTTGCGCCGCCCATGAGCCCAGCGTGAGCGGGCTCGACGGAGCGATGCGGAAGCCCCGCACGGCCGGATCCACGCGGAAATCGCCCCGCAGGTAAATGTTTTCCAGCTCCATGCGGACATCAAAGGGATGGCCGGAAATCCGGATCTCGTTATCTCCTGTTCTGGCCAGTGCGGCGATGGATACGCTCTTGATATGAGGATCCAGCCACCGCACGCCCGAAGAGAAATCCACCGGCCGGCCGTTGACCGCGACGCGGTAGAACTCCGGGCACTCCATGGCCAGCTCGAGATGCTCCGGCGCCGCAGCGCCGCCAATGGTGAAGTGGAATACCGCGTCGAAACCGGAGGCCTCGGGAAAATGATTCTGGTCGAAGACGCGGGTCTTGAACTGCACGGCGTTATCCCAGGCTGGCCGCTCGAACCCGTGCGCCTGCCATAGTTCCCAGTTGGCGCGCCACGTGTTCACGGCCGGCTGGCTCAGGCCTTGAGTAGAAAAATCGCAGTAGTCCAGAACCATTACGTTGGGTTCTTCCTGAATGATGCTCCACGGCCCGGCGGTGACCGGCCTAAGGCGCGGAGGGGACTCAGGCGGCGCGGGCGAACCCTGGTTGCGGACCACAAACAACTCGGAGCCGGCCGGCGGAAGATCGAGCTCGAAGCTGATCCGGCTGCCTTCCCGGCGACAGGCTGCCGCTGAAGACTCACCTGTCAGAGTGTCCCATCGCTCCAAGGCCGCTCCCTCGACGGTCGCGCGGCTTTTCACGCGCCCCGGTCCGGAATTCGCGAAAAACAGGATACGCTCGCCGTTTTCAAGGAACCGTTCGGCCATGGCGGTTCCAGGCGGAACAGGCGGGTCAAAATGGACGCGTCGTGGGGCTATCCGTTGGACGGCCTCGATAAGCGAACTTTCTGTAGCAACCCGCCGCCATGAAGCGGCATGCCTGGCGGCGAGCGCGCGCACCGCCGCGCCCGGCCTTCCATCGATATAGGAGGCAGGTTCGGAGAGAGCCAGAACCTGCCCGCCTGAGGCAAGGAACCTCTCCAATACAGGCAGCGTCTGGCGCCGCAGGTTAGTCATTCTCCGGGGCCAAACGACCACGTCGTAGGACTGTTCTCCGATGACCAGGTGCTTACCCTCTTGGCGTGAGAACCATTCGAGCAGGTATTCGTCGCCTAAGTGGAAATCGGTATGATGTTCGGCCAGAGTCTCGACCAGGGCGGAGAAGTCCTTGCGCAATTCGAGCAGTTCAGGCGCCGGTTCGCCTCGACGCGCCAGGAGAAAGCCGCTGGTGGTCGGCACGAGCACCAACACTCGCTTGCGTGCTTTGCCGCGCGTAAGCATGTAGGCGGCGCGGCTCATGTGCGCGGCGTGATATCCGTAGTAAGGCCACCAGGCCGAGGCGTCGGTGAAGGTGGGCGGATAATCGCGCTTGCGCGCGCCCCGTACGGTTCCCCAGGATTGGCAGGGGTTGATGAAGTTGACGCCATTTACCAGCAGCCAGTCGCCCAGGCGCTTGAAGTGTTCAAAATCCGCGTCGAAGCCCGAGACGCCAAAGGATTCCGAGAAAGCGCGGCGCCCCAGTTGTTCCGCCACGCTGGTCATCTGGCGGATGGTGAACAAATAAAAAGGGTCGCGGCCTTCGCTGCGGACGCCCAAAGCCTGCATGCCGGTGAGCATGTCGATGCCGGGCATATGTTGGTAGGCGTAAAACGAGGCGTCGGCAGGGGAGATCCAGGGCACGGGCCACTCGTGTTCCATCCAGTGGCCTGTGAATGCAGCGCCATTGCGCGTGCACCAGTTATAGATCGGTTCGAAGTAATTCTCTTTCCATAAGTCGTGCAGCGTCTGAAAGTAGTCGAAGCGGACTCTGCGCCAATCGCCTACGTCCCAGTACAGCGAGGGCAACTCGGAAGCGAGGTCGTAGCCGTTGCGGCGGCGGAATTCGGCCAGAGTATGATAACCAAGCGGAATCCCCGGGGCCGTACCGGGTGCTGCAATGCCGGCGGTTAGCAGCGGCTCGTCGTCAAAAATCCAGCGTACCGTCTTGCCGAACTCGTCGCCTACGTTCTTCTTATATGCTTCGAAAGTGGTCGCCAGGAACATGCGTCCGGCCGAAGGATGAGTAAGATCCACGTACGGAAAATCAGCGTACCAGGGAGTGCCCTGCGACCGGTACATGTGGAAGACCGTGTACGTTTCGCCAGCCCTGGTTTCCGCAGGCCCATAGACGCGGCGCGCAGAGACGATCCTGCCGGACGGATCTTTGCCGGCGGCGAAGACGCTCACTGTCGGGGGAACGTTCCACCGTATACGATCCTGCGTTACGTTGAATTCGGGTTGTACCCCTCGCACCACAGTATCGGGCGCCCGTGCGGGAACGTGCCCGCCCGCGAAGCCGGAGGGGTAGCTGTTCTCGTCATAGATGTTGACTAGCAGGCCGAGACGCTTGCCCTCTTCAAGGGAGCGGCGCCACAGGCGGAACCATTCTGCGCCTAGGTATTCGGTCATCAAGCCGGGGCGCGGATGCACGAAGACGCCTCCGAAACCCTGCTGTTTGAACTGGGCCAGTTGTTCGGCCAGCCGTTCCCAGCGCATCTCGTCGTGCCACACCCAGAGCGGCATGGGACGGAACTCCGCTGGGGGATCGGCGAAATCCCGGCGCATTTCGCCGGGTGATTGGGGAAACGCCAGCGCCGCGAACGCGGCCGCCAGAAACATCGTGCGCATGTTGGCCTCCTGCGCGCTTTGCCGGCGCGCGCCTTCATCTGGCGGCGGCCGTCAGCTTCAGGGCCGCTTCCAGGCCTCCGGCCCGGAGAATGCCGGGCACGAAAAACGAAGCAACAAAATCCTCCTCAGAGCCTTTGAAGGAACCCAATTCCCCCTCCAGTTTCACTGGGATGGGCGCGGCTGCGGCGGCGAACGTGGTCCAGATGGCGGCCTTGCCGGTCCCGATTAATTCAGGGCGCGCGGAAGAGACCTGAGTGAGCCAGGCCAGTGCGGTCAGGATGTCCTGCACGCGGCAAGCGTCGTCGGTTGGGTTGAACGTCGTGAAGTGGGCTTGTGATTGAGGGCGCGCGGCGTTGAAGACGTTCAGGAGCAAGACCGGGCGGCCGGCTTTCAAGAGTTTCGTCGCGAGGGTGCCGGCGCGCGCCGCCGCAGCCCCGGACGGATCGACCAGGAGCGCGGGCTCCCCCTTGCCGGGGAACCACAGCCCGGTGACGCGGTCGGAGACGCTCACGCGGCTGAGAACGATGGCCTCGCCTTTGATTTCGCTGACCACCTTGGCGGGCCATTCCGTCGCCAGCGCCAGATTCAATCGCTCCCGCAGCGCGGTGTCGGTGGCGGCGGCGGTCTGGCGCCGCGCCGCTTCGCGCCAGGACTCAAACAGCTTCTCGAAGCTGACCGCGTCTTCAGGCAATGTGCGTCCGTGGAGCGCGAGCATTTCCGCAAGACCGTGAATCCGCGGGTTCTTTTCGGCGAACTTGGAACCGTCGGCGTCCTCCAGCATGCGCTTCCCAAAGAAGCGGTAAACCGCTTCGCGGCTCTCCTGGTTATAGTTATGGCCGTAGTTGAACTGCTGAACCTCGACATTTTCCGGCTTGCCGTAGAGGGCGTAGATCTTGCGAATGGCCGGGAATTCTTCATGCGGGACATTCCGCGTCCAATCGCCGGTGGCGGCGACCAGAAGCATGGGACGCGGGGCCATCATGACTGCGATTTCCACGTTATTGGTCCCGATTCTCAACCCCGGCGCATTTTCGCACCCACAGCCGCCCTGCATGATAGCCGAAACCATGTTCACCGGCGCTGAAAACTTCACGCGCGGGTCCACGGCGGTTAGCAGGAACGTCTGCGTTCCTCCGCCGCTAGCCCCTGTCATGCCAATGCGTTCAGGATCGACCTCGGCAAGCGACAAGAGAAAGTCCACTACACGCATCGAATTCCACAGTTGAAGACCAAGAGGTGTGAAACTCCAGAGTTGCTCCCGGGCGCCGCTCCAGGTATGCGGCGTCTGGGTGGTGTCGTTGTAACCCAGCATGTCGTAAGCCAAGACGACGTGACCCTGGCGGGCCAGCGTCCCGGCCAGCGCCTGACCGGAATAGTTGGGCTGCTGCTCCAGCCGCCCGTAGGTCCAGTGGCCATGCGGGTTCAAAATGGCCGGGACTTTGCCGGTCTTGCCTTTCGGCCGGTACAGGTTGCCTCCAAGGTAGAATCCGGGCCAGGTCTCCAGCAGCACCTTCTCAATCGAGTACTCGGGATGCTCGATCCGGCCGAAGATTTGCGGGTGAAGCGGCCTGCGTTCCGGCACAGGCAGCAACCCGGCGGCAAACAAGATCTGCCGCGTAAGCTGCCCTTTGCGCGCCTCCCAAGCGGCCAGGGTGGGGTAGTCCGGCATTTGAAAGTGGTAATTGGTGCCGCGCAGATCTGTCACGCGGGAGTCGGCGCCGGGCGGCTGTGCCTGGACGGGCATGAACGCTGCAACGAGTACCGCGAGGGTTAAACGCAAGCTCATCGCGGCCATAGTAACACCATTGCCGCCGGCGCGGCAGGTTGATATGCTGCGTGGCTGATGAAACACAAAATCCTGGTGGCGTTCCTGTTCGCAATGGCTGTACACGCGGCTGTTGTGGATCCTTCCCATGGCTTGGTCCTTGAAAACAGATTTGTTCGTCTTGAATTCGAGCCGGGCGGCATGGGCCTGGCGGGGATGATCGGCAGTGCGGGCGGATTCAACCACATTGGGCCCGTGGAGGGCAAGCACCTGCTTTGGGAGGTGAGCTTTGGGCGGGGCACGCAAGTGCGGCCGCTGAACAACAATACTAAGCCCTGCACCTATGCGCGGATTGACCAGATGCCGGACGGGGCCCAGCGCGCGGTGATGGAGTGGAACGACCTGCGCTGGTGGCTGGAGGACCGGTCGG
>CAYSBM010000084.1:0-10429 GCA_964429095.1 uncultured Solibacteraceae bacterium
ATTACGCCCGCGAGCCGCATAGCGTCGAACTACGCCAGGCGCCCGTTCCGGCCATCGGCGAAAATGACGTCTTGTTGAGAGTGGGCGCGGTGAGCGTCTGCGGCAGCGACCTGCACCAGTGGAAGGGCACCGCCAGTTGGCCGGTGAACTACCCTTGCATTCTGGGGCACGAGTTTGCTGGAACGGTGGCCGCGTGTGGCTTGCGCGTCAAAAACTTCCGCGAGGGGGACCGTGTGGCGAGCGAAACCGCCGCCGTGATCGACGAATCCTCCCCCTACTCGCGTCGCGGCCTATACAACCTGGATCCCGCGCGCCGCGGCTTCGGCTACGGCGTTGACGGCGCCATGACGCAGTACGTGCGGGTTCCGGCCCGCTGCCTGCACCGTCTCCCGGACTCGCTGAGCTTCGTCAAGGCCGCCCTTACCGAGCCGTGCGCGGTCGCCTATAACGCTGTCTGTATGAACGCGCGCCTGCGCCCGGGCGACCATGTGCTGGTGATCGGTCCGGGCCCCATCGGCCTGTTGTGCGCCGTGATGGCCAAGCTGAGCGGCGCCGGACATCTTATCGTGGCTGGCTTGCCGGCCGACGCGCGGCGCCTTCAGGTGGCGCGCCAGTTGGGCGCCGATGCGGCTCTGGAGGGCGGCGTGGCGGACTACATCCGTGGCCTCGGCGACGGGTTGGGGGTGGACGCCGTGATCGACGCCGCCGGCCATTCCTCAACGCTACGGCTCGCCATGGAAGTGGTGCGGCCAGCCGGGCAGATCGTCAAAGTCGGCTGGGGACCGCAACCTATGGATTTCTCCCTGGACCCGTTGGTGCAGAAGAACGTCAGCATACAGGGCAGCTTTTCCCACAATTGGCCCATCTGGGAGCGCGTCATCGCCATGATAGCCGCCGGGCAGATCAACCTGGAGCCCATCATCGGGCGCGTGGCTCCGCTGGAGAAATGGCGCGAGTGCTTTGAGGGGATGCACGCGGGCGAATACGTGAAGGCCGTGCTTACGCCGAATGGAGATTGAACCATGCCGCTGGCCGCCTTTCCGAAGTGCTTCTTGAACGCCCTATGCGTGACCAGAGAGATGAGCGTCGACGATTGGTTCGACATGGCCGCCTCGTTCGACGTTGATGGCTACGAATTCTACTGGCCGTTTACGCCCTACCGGGATCCACGCGAAATGGAGCGCCTGCGCCGCCGCGCCGAGGACCAGGGGCGCAGTATCCCCATGATGTGCTACTCGCCCGATTTCACCCGGCCGGATGCGGCCGACCGCACCGCCGAAGTGGAAGCGGAAAAGACGGCCATCCGCGCCTGCCCGCTTCTGGGTGTGAAATATCTGCGCGTATTGAGCGGGCAGCGCCGTCCGGAAGTCTCGCGTGCGGACGGCATCCGCTGGGTGGCTTCCTGTATTCATCAGTTGTTGCCGGAAGCCGAAAAGCACGGCGTAACACTGATCCTCGAGAACCATTACAAGGACACCTTCTGGACCTTTCCGGAGTTCGCCCAGCGCCGTGAGATCTTCCTGGAACTGCTGGAAGCCATCGGCCCTCATCCGAATTTCGGCGTCAATTTCGACCCGTCCAACGCGATAATCTGCGGCGAAGATCCCATCGAACTGCTGGAAGCGGTCAAGCACCGCGTGGTCTCGATGCACGCCAGCGACCGCTATTTTGAGGGTGGTACGCTTGACGATCTGGTCAAAACCGACGCCCACCCGAACACCGGCTACGCAGCCATTCTGCAACACGGCGTGGTGGGCCGGGGCTTGAACGACTATGACCGCATCTTTTCCATCCTGCGAGGCGTGGGCTTTCAAGGTTGGATTTCAATTGAAGACGGTGCGGACCCGCTCTCCGGCGCGCGGGACATCGCCGAGTCCGCCCTGTTCCTGCGCCGGAAAATGCGCCAGTACGGTTTGCCGTGAACTCGCAACTGAGTGGCTCTTGATCGAGAAAGGGGCCGCCCGTGATCTCAGGATTCATTAAGACAATCTTGAGGGAAACGTTTTCGCCATCGCAGAGATCGTTTTCAAGCACCCCCCGAGTCTGAGGCCTGCGCCAAGTAAACATCTCTGGGGAAATTCGTGGGAAATCTTGACACGTATCCAGTTGTAGTAAAGCGCCGTTCAGCGGCTGAGCCACGGGAAGGCCGTAATACGCAGCTTTGCCGACCCGTAGGGGATGAGGGTGAGGGTTTCCAGCGGCTCCTGGCTGGTCACGGGACTAGGCGGCATGGGCCCAGCTGAATTGTTGACCAGCTTCCAAGCTTTCAGGCGGCGTCCTCTTACCCGCATTTCGACCGGGGCTCCAGGGGAGCTGAAAGGCATCTCGCCGACCGGCTTCTCGATTACCTCGAAGGAAGCTTCCGGTTTAACCATGTCGATGTCCAGCGCGTAATTCCAGGGGGTGGTGGGGTAAACTTCCCAGTCGGCGGCCGGAGCCTTGTCCCGAAGTTTGCGCCAATCTTCGCCGATGCGCAGCGAATAGACCAGCGGGCCGCGGTCAATGGCCACCGAATCCTGGTGCCAGCGCGAAACGCGCACCTTCATAGGGAGCACCAGCTCAACGCGGTCTCCTTTGGTCCAGCGGCGCGCGATGCGGTGGAAAACGCCGGCCCGCACGCCCTCAACCGGTTTGCCATTCACGGCCAGGCGCGCCTCAGTGGCCCAAGCCGGGATACGCAGTTCGAGGGGGAATCTGGCCGGGGCCGAAGGGTTGACCAAAATTACGATCTGGTCGCGGAAGGGATATTCTGTCTTTTCGATCACCTCTACGTCCACAGCCCCGGCGCGCGCCAGTGCCCTCGAGGGCGCGTAGGCCACTGCCGCCAGGCCGCCGTCGGGCGTGGCCATCCACAAACTGGCGGCGAACTTCGGCCACCCCTGGTGAAAATTCGCCGTGCAACAACCGAAATTGGGCTCCAGGCCGAAGAGGTTGGACTCGTCGCCGTTGGTGGTCCAATCACGCTTGGCCAGCGTACAAAGCACCTGATTGGGCTGCTGGTCGTACTGGTGCGACCACATATCGCCGCTGAAAGTGCCGGGCAGGGGATTGAAGGCCATCTTTTCCAGGCGGTCGCCCAGAGCCGCTTCTCCCAGAATGGCGATCATCTGTTCCAGCGAGAACATGCCCTCGACCACGGCACAAAGCTCGGTGCCTTGCGAAGGGTTGCGGCCGGCGTAGTGTTCGTCGCCCGAATGGACGCCGTTGGGGAGCAGGTGATAGCGGTCCATCTCCTCCAGTTGGCGCAGAGCCGCGCGGCGGTCGGCGGCATCGCGGGAGAACAACCACCAGACGGCGGAGGTCTTCAGCGCCATGGCGTTGTTGACCACGTGCGTCTTCAATGCGGTCTCGCCGGGAAGGGCCTTGCCGCGGAATTGGAAATCTTCAAATTGCGCGCGCCAGATGTAGCCCTGATGGGCCAGCAAGCGCGCCAGCTCGAGCAGCCGGCGGTTCCCGGTGCGATTATACAGCCAGGCCACGCTGAGCGCCTCATCCTGCCAGCGGTAGACGGCCCAGCGCTCCAGCGGGCGCGCTTCGAGCGATGCCAGTTGATGGGCGAAGTACTTTTCCATGAGGGGCGCCACGCGGGCATCACCGGTGGCTTCCTGGTATTGGGTGAGAACTTTCAGCATCACCATGATGGGCCACCAGTCCCTGTTCTTCTCCGGACCGATGGAGCCGTCGGCGCGCTGGTTTTCCAGCGTCCATCGAACCCATTTTTCGGCTTTGGCCTTCAGCCGCGCGTCGTCGAGCAGGTAGGCGAGCGGGATCAGCCCGTCCATGTAATAGGGGCCGCGCTCCCAGCTTTCTCCGCTTCCGCCTAGCCAGCCACTGGCGGCAGCGAGGCTGGGCCAGAATTCGTCGATGTGCCCGCTCAAGCCGCGGGCTTGTATCTCGAGCTGGCGTTTCAGCCAGCCCTCGGGCTTCACCGATCCCAGCGGGAGCATGTAGTAGGCGTTTTCCGGCAGCGGGGCGCGGTTCCTTATAACCGGCGCTGGAGCGGCCAACGCCGCATGGCAGAAGAAGGCGGTGATCAGAAACAATAGGGCTTTCATGCTTGGCTTATCCTAAGGTGAGGTGCATATCTGGCTTTACTACGTGGGAAAGGCGCGCGACGCCGGCGCCAATTCCATCGCTGCTGAGTATATCAAACGCCTCTCTCGCTGGACGCAGTGCCAAATGCGCGAGATCCGTCCGGCGCGGGATGACCCGTTCGCCAAACACCCATCCGCGTTGAAGGTGCTGCTCGACCCGGCGGGTCGCGGCATGGATACCGCTCAGTTCACCGCGTTGGTGGGCCGGGCTGAATTCGAAGCCCGCGATCTGGTTTTTCTGGTGGGCGGCGCTGACGGCCCACCGGCCGCCTGGCGTGCGCGCGCCGATTTGCTGCTGTCGCTGTCTCCCATGACCTTGCCCCATGAGCTGGCGCGCGTCCTGCTGGCCGAACAAATTTATCGCGCTTTCACCATTCTCCGCGGCCATCCGTACCCGCGGTAAATTAGAACAGTCTCCACTATGCGCCAACCAATCTTGATCGCCGCTGTAATGCTGGCTGCCGTGGGCTGTTCAGAGAAGCCTGCGGCGGTCAAACAAGCTGCTCCCGCGTTGCCTGAAAAGGCCCCCGATGTGTTCCGCGTGCGGCTGGAAACCACCAAAGGCGCCATCGTCGCCGAAATCTCGAAACAGTGGGCGCCGCGCGGTGCCGAGCACTTCTATACTCTGGTGCGCGCCCGCTACTATGACGGGGCGCCATTCTACCGCGTCGTGCGCAACTTCGTGGCGCAGTTCGGCATCAGCTTTGACACCGCCGCGGCCCAGCTTTGGAGCCAGTTGCGGATTCCCGATGATCCGGTGAAGCAAAAGAACAAGAAAGGCACGCTTTGTTTCGCTGCGCAGGGGCCGGCGTCCCGCACCACGCAAGTGTTCATCAATTTGAAGGACAACCTCGAGTTGGATCAGTCCGGTTTCGCTCCCATCGGCCGTATTGTGGAGGGCATGGAAGTGGCCGAGCGGCTGTACTCGAGTTACGGAGAAATACCGCCGCGCGGCAACGGTCCCGACCCCAAGCGCATCGAACGCGAGAGCAAAGCGTATTTGGAACGTTCTTTCCCGCGCCTGGACTACATTAACAGAGCCGTGATCCTGCCTTGAGGGCTGGTGCGTGCTATTCCGCCGGCCTGCCGTGGCGGGAGACAATGTGTGGAGGTGACGCCATGGATCTGACTCGCCGCAGCTTGCTCGAATCGGCTTTGGGCGCGCCGCTGGCCGCAACCGCCGCCCGGCCCAACATCCTGTTCGTGATGACCGACCAGCAACGCTTCGATTGCCTGGGCGCCAACGGCAATCCGCGCATACGGACGCCCAATCTGGACCGTCTGGCGGCGCAATCGGTCAACTTCGAAAACGCCTTCGTCCAGGCGCCGGTATGCGTGCCCTCGCGCGTGAGTTATTTTACCGGACGCTACCCCCACAGCCACAAGAACCGGGTTAACTATACGCCGTGCGACAGCCGCGAGGTGTTCTTGCAAAAGATGTTCGGTGATGCCGGCTACCAAACCGGAGCGGTGGGCAAGCTCCATTATCATCCGCCCACCGCCGCGCATGCACGCTCGACGGGATGGGGTACGGTGTACCTGGACGACGGCGTGCCACGTACCGACGCCCACTCGGACTATGTGAAATGGCGCAAGGAAAACGACCCCCACGCCAACGTGAGCTATAACGCGCTTGCGCCGGCGAGGAATCCGTTCCGGGCGGCGATTGAGTACCCATACACGCACGCCGCCTGGACCGGGCTCTACGCGCGGAAGCTGCTCCGGGACTTTGCGGCCGGTTCAAAACCCTTTTTTCTGTTCTGCTCGTTTTTCGATCCTCATAGCCCCTACCTGGCGCCTCCACCCTTCGACTCGATGTACGCCGATATCGAATTGCCCCTGCCGCGCCGGCTCACGCTCGAAGACATCCGCAAACTTCCTCTCCCCTTACAAAAGCAGATCTTGCGCTTCAAGCCCGAATACGGCATGGACCGCGAACGCCTGGAGTGGATCTACCGCACCTATTACGCCATGGTTTCGATGGTGGACCATGAAGTCGGAGCTATTCTCGACGAACTGGAACGCTCGGCTCAGGCCCGCAACACCATCGTAGTGTTTGCTTCCGACCACGGCGACCAGTTGCTGGAGCATGGTCTGCTGGGCAAGAACGTGTTCTTTGAGGCTTCCGTTCATGTGCCGTTGCTGGTGCGCTGGCCCGGCCGGATTGCGCCTGCCCGCCGCACGGAATTGATCGAAACCGTGGACCTGGCGCCGACGCTGTTGGAACTCTGCGGACTCGCTGTGCCCGACCGCATCCAGGGCCGCAGTTTCGCCCCGTTGCTATTGGGCCAACCTTACCAGGCACGGCCGATGGTGTTCGCTGAGAACTCGATCCCCGAGGTCATTACGGCCAACAGCATGGAATACGCCTACTGGCCCGGTAAGGGCGTGGCAGGCATCCGCCACCCGGACGCGAAGATGGTCCGCACGGCGCGCTGGAAGCTCAACTATTATCCGGGACACAATGGCGAGTTATACGATTTGGCGAACGATCCCGGCGAAACGCGCAATCTGTATGCGGATCCGCGGCACGCAAACACCGTCCGCGATCTCAAAGACGCGCTGCTGGACTGGATGATCATCGCCGACGAGACCGATCAGATCGCCCACAAATGGCTGTGAAGCGGTTCAGGTCAGGCCGCCGAATTCAGACGCCGGCGGAGTTCTTCCACCCACTGAAGGTCCGCGCGGATTTCAGGCGCCTGCTGCCCGGCTGAGGCAATCAATTTTTCGATGGTGGCGATCAAGCCGTCAAGCCGTCGGCTGGATTCCTTCTCCAGCGCATACAAACTGGTGTTTACGATTTCTTCCCACTGGCTGACCAGCCGGGAAAGATTCGTGAACACCAGAGTCTCCACCTTGCGGTGATAGTGCTTCAGGATGGCGCCGCGCACGAGCGCCATCGGCACCAGCCAGCTCAACAGTTCCCAGTTGTGATCGAAAATTCTCCCAACGCGCACGTCCGGGGCTTTGGGATCTTCGGTGTGCAGCTCCATCTCCGTGGTGCGCAGCGGAACGCCCAGGGTTTCCAACATGCGGTCCGAGAGGCGGTTGCGGAAGTCCTGCAAGGCTTGTGAAAGCTGGCGGCTGACCCGCCGCACCGGCTCGATAAATTCATGGCGGTGCTTCCTGGATACTTCGGCCATCTCGCGGCTGAGGCTGGCGCGCATCCAGTCGTCGAACTTTTCCGTCACAACGCGCAAGCTCCTGGTCCAGGAAGGGAATTCTTCCTCCAGACTGGCATCCAGCTTGCGGCGGATCGGCAGTTCGTCGTCGCGGACGCAGGCCTCGAACGTGGACCGCGTGTGACCCGCGGCATGCCTGACGATCAGCCTCAATGCCAGACGCGTGTCGTCGAGGGACTCCTTTTCACCCAGAATCTTCTGCCGCAGTTGTTCGCGCTCAGAGTCCGCGGTTTCGGCCGCCTTGAGCGCCACGTTGAGATAGTCGGCGCACTCGCTCAAAAGGGAATCGAGCTTGTGCAAGAGGATTGCCGCGTGCTGCTCGCCGGCTTCGGCCCGGACGTGCGATAACAGACTCTCGTCCAACTCCTCGCGCAACCGCTCAAAGCCCGGACGGACCGAATACGGGAACACAGGGACCGTATCGTTCCAATATCGCGCCAGTTGCTTCTGGACGAAATCCCGCACCTGGATTCGCTCGCTTTCTTCCAGCACGTCAACCTTGGTCAGCAAGAGCGTGATGTTCGGGGTGTAGCGGCTCAGATTACGGATCAGCTCGATGTCATGCTGCGACAGGGGCGGATCGACGCCCACCGCCACCAGGGCCAGACCCACATTGGGGAGCCATTCGAGCGAGGCGTCTGTATTGTGTTCCAAGACGCTCTCCAGGCCGGGCGTATCCACAAAACGGATCCCGCGGTATCGCTCCATCGAAGGCAGCTCAACATGTACGCGCGCCACCTGTTTCGCGTTTTCCGGGTTGTGGATCTCGGAGATGAAATCACCGATCCGTTCTACCGGAACCGTTTCGTTTTTTCCATTGGCGTACTCGATGGTGGCGCGCTCCTGGGGACCCCATTGGATCTCTGTCACGATGGCTGTGACGGGAATTACTCCCACCGGTAGCAGGGATCTTCCCAAGACGTGGTTCAGGAAGCTGCTCTTGCCAGCTTTAAAGCGCCCCAATACCGCGACGTTGAGCGTCTTTTCTTTCGCAAAGGCCCGGCAGCTTTCCAGAAAATCTTCCAGGGACGAGATCCCATGCCGCTGGCATAAGTTCTCGACCGCCGCGAGCGTCTCTGCGGCCAGATCCGCGCCGGCGGAGACTGCGCTGGGTTCTCTCATGGGAGCGCCTCCTTCGCGGAAGAGCCTTTCTGCACGCGGATCATTTGCACGTCGGAAATGGCGATCAGGCCGGTGTCCATCATTTCCTCCACCACAGGAATCAGGCGTTCTAGATTTTCCTGTGTATCGGCGATTGCAATGACAATGGGTTGATCGCGCCGCACCAGATGGGCCTTGTGCAATTCGGCGTTCTCGCCGTAGCCTTCCAGACCCCGGAATACGGTTGCGCCGGCGATCTTCAGTTCGCGGCACTTGGCGACGATCATCTCATACAACGGTTTGCCCTGGAACCGGTCCCGTTCGGAAATGTGTATACGCAGCAGCTTAGCTGGATAAGTTTGCCGCATCGGGCGCCTCCTGGGGAACCGGGCCGCGGACCAGCCGGATGCAGTCCACGTCGGAGATAACGATCAAGCCGTCCTCCAGCATCTCTTCGATCGTTTCGGCCGCCGCTGCGATCTTTTCGGCGGTGTCAATTACGGCAACCATGACCGGCAGATCACGCGTGGGATGCAGAAACGATGCTTTGTGTTGATGGCCTTTCGCTCCATAGCCCAGAATGCCGCGATAGACTGTCGCACCCGCGATGTCCATCATGATCAGCTTCCTGACAATAGCATCATACAGCGGCATGTCGCGCCGCTTGTCTGCTTCCCCCAGAAATACGCGCAGGAGTTTGGCCGGCCCCTGTTTTTTCTGGTGGGGCAGGGCGGGGACGGGTTTGACGGCTTTGCGGGCGTGCTTGATCACGATGGTGTCCTGCACTTCGATCAAGCCGTCGGATACCATCTCATAAAGGGTGGGGAGGAGTTCCTCCACCTTCTCTGCGCTTTCTACGAACTCGATGCGCATCGGCAGGTACTGCGACACCTCCTCGGTCCCCAGTGTGTGCAGCGATTGATGAGACCCGAAACCGGAATAGGCGCGGGTCGCCGTGGCGCCGCTGACTGCTTTATGCATCAGAAACGTCATGATGGAGTCGTGCAGCGCGAGCATGCGATGTTGCGTATCTTCGTTGATGAAGATCGTCACTTTCTTAGCGGGACCTTTGGCTAACATATGTGTTCCTCTCAGACTTCTACGATGTGGCCGTAACTTGCCGCCTTGCTGGCGGCTTATGTGTCGAGTTCTCCCACTGGTTCCCCATAAGCGGATTCCTTCAACTCCCGCTCCTGCTCTGGCAGCAGGTGCCGGGGCATAAACCACGCATTGGCGATGGCTGTTGGAACCACCGCGCTGCCAATCACTGTGGCCACCAGGTGCGAGTATTGGTTCTGGTCGATGATTCCATGGTTCAAACCAAACAATGCGGAAATGGTGCCAAATGTCAGACCGGTGGACATCATCAATGAGTAATAGATCCCATCGTGTCCGCTATAGCGGAATGCTCTCACTGCGGGCAGTAACCCCGCCAGCTTGGAGCCCATCTTGGCGAAAAACAAGGCGACGAAGGCCAAGGGGGCGGTCACCAGGGCCGGGACGGAGACGAAGCTGCCCGCACGGATGAAATAGAACGGAGTGAGCAAGCCGAACGTCAGGGTCCGCAAACGGCGGATCAGGAAGTGATCCTTGCCTACCGTGCCGGCCAAGACCATTCCAATCAGGTATGCCGGCAACACCGCCTCGCTTCCCGACCAAGCCGCCAAACCACCCAGTCCGAACAGCAGAAAGAGCAGGTACTTGGTTTCCATTTCCGAGACACGCCCGCCATACTTGGCGAAGAGCCAGGGAGTAAGGAAGGGGAGGGCGACGATCAGGACCGTGCCTGTGGCCAGGAAAACGGCGGTCTTAACCGTAAACGGCGAAAAGATCAGGCCCAGCGCAATGACTGTACCCAAGTCGTTAATGAAACAGGCAGCCTGGATTGCCTTACCGTATTGGGTTCGATTAAAGCCCAGCTCGAGCATCACGGCATAGACCACCGCCACAGAAGTGGTTGACAGCGCAACCCCCGCCAGCCAGCTAGCCCGCCAGGGCCACCCGAGGATGGAGTGAGCAACCAGCGCCGCGCCGAAAAAGGGCGCCAGA